>DASVVD010000587.1:0-15754 GCA_036386715.1 Pseudoduganella sp. | reverse complement strand
CAGGTCTTTTTGCGGGCCGATCTTCCAGCGGCGCTGTCCTTCTGCCTGCAGCAGGAAGACATCGTACGAATCGAAGTGGGGGCCGACGCCGCCGCCATCGGTGGCAAAGCTGACCATCAGGTCGTCGAGCCGCGCATCGGGCACGAAGCGGAACTGGCGCAGCAGCGCATCGGCCGTGTCGTCCTGCAGGTTCACGCCCTGCACCAGCATGGTCCACTCGCGCTGGGTGCGCGGCGGCAATTCGTGCAGCGGGCCGTGCTGCATGTTCCATTCGCCATCGGCCAGCGTGACCAGGCGCGATTCCACGTAATCCCTGGTGGCCAGTTCGGCGAGCTGGTCGAAAGGCAGCAGCGGCTTGAAGCCGGGAACGGCCTGGCGGATCAGCAGGGGTTTCTTGTGCCAGTAGTCGCGCAGGAACTGCGCGGGCGTGATGTCGCCGAGAAGGCGGAGCGGTGCGGATTTTTTCATGCCTTATTATAACAACCGGCAAGGCGCCAAGGCCGCGCGGCTCCCGCGGGCCACGGAGTATAATCGGGCCCATTAGACCAGAAAGGATGCGAAATGAAGATCGCCAAGAACACCGTCGTGACCGTGCAATACAAATTGTCCGACGCTCAGAACAATTTGATCGAGGATGGTCGCCAGCCGATGGTGTACCTGCACGGCGGCTATGAAAATACCCTGCCGAAGATCGAAGAAGAGCTGGACGGCAAGGAAGTCGGTTACGCCAACACGCTCCAGATCGAACCCGATGATGCGTTCGGCGACTACGATCCGAACCTGGTGAAGGTGGAGCCGCGTGCGCGCCTGCCGGAGCCGCTCGAAGTGGGCATGCAGTTCGAAGGCATGCCCGATGGCGACAGCGACGATGAAGCGATGATCTTCACCGTGACCGACATCGCCGAAGACAAGGTCGTCCTGGATGGTAACCATCCGCTGGCCGGCATGGCACTGCGCTTCGACCTGAAAGTGCTGGAAGTGCGCGAAGCCACCGACGAGGAAATCGCCCACGAGCACGTGCACGGCGCCCACGGCCATCACCATGGCGACGAAGACGACGAAGACGACGAAGACGAGGGCGACGACGGCGACCAGTTCCGTACCCACCCGGTACACTGAGCGGCATTACTTCGCGGACGGCTTCGGCGGTCCGCTCTCCACGGCAGGCTTCGGCTTGCCGTGAACGGGCAGCCTTGGCTGCCCGTTTTCGCTTCCAGGCTTCAGCCGCCCGTCCCTTGCCGGCTCTGCCGCTTGTTCCTACCGGCTCCGCCGCTCGTCCATTGCGGGCCTTGGCCGCTCGTCGCCAGCCGGCTTCGGCCGCTCTTGATCGCTCATCCGCCTGGCCTGCCCATGGGACGGCGGATGCAGCGAGAACAGCGGTTCGCCCCCCGGCGCCACTCGCAGCACATTCCATTCGCCGGCCAGCGTGACGTGGCCGAGATTGCCATGCCACGTCATCGCGCCCGGCGCCGGATCGCCTTTCACAGTCGGCTCCCGGCTGGCATCCACCAGCAGCACCTTGCCGGTATATTTCCCGGCCAGCGTGCGCGCCAGCCGGCGGGTCTCGGCAAAGCCGTCCTGCTTGCTCGAGAAGCCGGACAGCAGCGAAAAGCCCGGCTCCACGTGGATGCGCATGTCGCCATCCGAGAACAGCACCAGGCCTTCGAGCTTGCGCCGCTTGGCCATGCCGAACAGCCGCTGCAGCCAGGCGCGGTTGGCGACCAGGCGGTCCTCGTATTCGCTGTTGCGGCCCGCCTCGGGCAGGAAGTGATTATTGCTGGCTGGAAGGTTGATGGTGGCGAACAGCACGCCGCCCCGTTCCCAGTAGGCGTTCTCGGAATAGCTGCGGAATTTCGTGATCGTCGACTGCCGGTTCAGGTCGAGCAGGCGGCCGCCCAGCGCTTCCTGGCCATCATAGTAAATCTCGCGGATCCGGTTCAGCCGCTCGATCGCGTTCGAACGGCCCGCCGAGTTGCGGCACGTGGTCCAGTCGCTGCCGGACAGTACCAGCACCAGCGGCCGGTCGGATTTGCCCAGCAGTGCCTTGCGCTGCAGGTACAGCTTGTCGCTGCAGGGCTCGTCCGCCGACTTGATGCCGGTGGCGATCACGAACGCCGGTTTTTCCGCGTCGGCACGGGCAAGCGTACGCTGCAGGTCGTCATCGCCGGATTCGCCGGGAAACGTGTGGCCGATGATGGCAATGTCGAACGACTTGCCACCGGCCGGCACTGGCTGGGCCGCTACCGGTGCCGCTGCCCCTGCCGCATCGAAGCGGGCACCCAGCAGGGTGCACAGCAGCAGGCAGGCAAGGCCGGTGCGCCGCTTCATGCCGGCGCGAGGCGTTTCAGCTGGTACAGGCGGTCCAGCGCTTCGCGCGGCGACATGGCGTCCGGATCCAGCTCGTCGAGCGCTGCCAGCAATTGCGCCAGCTGCGGGTCTTCCGCCGCGGCCGGAACGGTGGCGGCAGCTTCCACCGCGGCGGCCGGTTCGTCGTCGGTATCCGCCCGGGGCGCCGCGAACAGGTCCAGCTGCGGCGTGGCGTCGAGCGCCTGCGCTTCCAGCCGTGCCAGGTGCTTGCGGGCCGCCTTGATGACGGTCTGCGGCACGCCGGCCAGCTGCGCCACCTGCAGGCCGTAGCTCTGCGATGCCGGCCCGTCCTGTACCGCGTGCAGGAACACGATGCTGTCCTTGTGCTCGACGGCGGAAAGGTGCACGTTGGCCGCTGTCGGATGGCTTTCCGGCAGCTGCGTCAGCTCGAAGTAGTGGGTGGCGAACAGCGTGAAGCTGCGGGTCGCGTCGATCAGGTGGCGCGCGATGGCCCACGCCAGCGCCAGGCCGTCGAAGGTGGAGGTGCCGCGGCCGATCTCGTCCATCAGCACCAGCGAATGCTCGGTGGCGCCGTTCAGGATCGTGGCCGCTTCGGTCATCTCCACCATGAACGTGGAGCGGCCGCCGGCCAGGTCGTCGGTGGCGCCGATGCGGGTGAACACCCGGTCGATCGGGCCGATCGTGGCGCTGGCCGCCGGCACGTAGCTGCCGATATAGGCCAGCAGCGTGATCAGCGCGACCTGGCGCATGAAGGTGGATTTACCGCCCATGTTCGGGCCGGTGATGAGCAGCAGGCGGCGCTCGGCGAGCAGGCGGCAGTCGTTGGCGATGAAGCGCTCGATCTGGTTTTCCACTACCGGGTGGCGGCCTTCGCGGATATCGATGCACGACTCGGCCACCAGCTGCGGCGCGCACCAGTTGTTGCGCATGGCATGCCCGGTCAGCGCGGTGAGCGTGTCGAGCTGCGCGATGCCCTGCGCGATCCGCTGCAGGCAGCCGATGTGCGGCGCCAGGTCGGCCAGCAGCACGTCGTACAGCACTTTTTCGCGGGCCAGGGCGCGGTCCTGCGCCGACAGCGCCTTGTCCTCGTAGGCCTTCAGTTCCGGCGTGATGTAGCGTTCGCAGTTCTTCAGCGTCTGGCGGCGGCGGTAGTCGTCCGGTACCTTTTCGGCCTGGCCGTTCGTCACCTCGATGTAGAAGCCGTGCACCCGGTTGTATTCGACGCGCAGGTTGGCGATGCCGGTGCGGGCCCGCTCGCGGGTTTCCAGGTCGACCAGGAACTGGCCGGCATTTTCCGACAGGCCGCGCAGTTCATCGAGCTCGGCATCGAAGCCGCGTGCGATCACGCCGCCGTCGCGCACCATCGTGGCCGGTTCCGGCATCACGGCGCGCACCAGCAGGTCGACGCAGGACTCCGGCGTGCCGAGCTGCTCGTGGATGCTGCGCAGCAGGCCCGCTTCGTTGTCGAGGCCGGGCACGCGCTGCAGCGCCGCCTGCAGTTTCGGCAGCTGCTGCAGGCCGTCGCGCAGGGCCGCCAGGTCACGCGGGCGGGCGGTGAGGAGCGCGATACGGGTGGTGATGCGTTCAATGTCCGGCACGTGCTGCAGGTGGAAGCCCAGCGAACCGGCGGCATCGTCCTGCATCAGCGCGGCAATCGCCGCATGCCGGCCGCGCGCCACGGCCTGGTCGCGCCGCGCATGGTGCAGCCAGTGGCGCAGCATGCGCGAGCCCATCGTGGTGCGGCAGCCGTCCAGCAGCGAGAACAGGGTGGGCGATTCCTGGCCGCGGATGGTTTCGGTCAGCTCCAGGTTGCGGCGCGTGGCGGCATCGAGCCCGATGAATTCGGATTCGGTTTCGCACGACAGGTTGCGCACGTGCTGCAGCCCGCGCCCCTGCGTGACCTGGGCATAGCGCAGCAGCGCGCCGGCGGCGCCGAACGCCGGGCCCATGCCGTCGGCGCCGAAACCGGTCAGCGTGGCCACGCCCAGCTGGTCGAGCAGCGCCTTGTGGCCATGCACCACGTCGAAATGCCATTCCGGCACGCCGTTCACGTGGCACATCGTGATGTCCTCGAACAGGTCGCCGCCATCGGCGCGCAGGATCTCGGCCGGCACGATGCGCTCCAGTTCCTGCAGCAGGCGCGCGTTGGCGGTGCGCGCGTCGCCGGAGAACTCCATCAGCTTCAGGTTGCCCGAAGCGAGCGACAGCCACGCCAGGCCGACGGTGACCTGCTTGCGCACGGTGAGCATCGACATGGCCAGCAGCGGACGCTCCGATTTTTCCGGCAGCAGGTCGGAATCGGTCAGCGTGCCGGGCGTGACGATGCGCACCACCTTGCGCTCGACCGGCCCCTTGCTGGTGGCCGGATCGCCGATCTGCTCGCAGATCGCGCACGATTCGCCCAGCTTTACCAGCTTGGCCAGGTAGCCATCGAGCGAGTGGAACGGCACCCCGGCCATCTTGATCGGCACGCCGTTGGCATGGCCGCGCGCGGTCAGCGTGATGCCGAGGATGCGCGAGGCTTTTTCGGCGTCGTCGTGGAACAGTTCATAGAAGTCGCCCATCCGGTAAAAGACCAGCATCGTCGGGTGTTCGCCCTTGATGCGCAGGTATTGCTGCATCATCGGCGTGACTTTTTCGGCGGGGCCGTTCTTGACGGCGGCGGCGTTGATTTCGGCGGGGACGTTCATGGATTCGTACGGCTGAGGAGGGTGCGGTTGGGCGTGCATTTTACCCGGTTTGGGCAGATGGATTGCGGTTCTGACACGGCGGACGTGGCTGGCAACGCGACTGCATGCAGCAGGCGAGCAGTCGATAGCAGTAGTGCAGACAGCGTAGCCCAAGCATCCGTCGGGTAGACACTAAAGTAGCTACAAGTGCGGAATGGTCGACTCTGCAGATTTTTACCAATGCTATGATGCATAAATACGCCAAAACATCAAAAATGATGCATATATGCGACAAAAAGCAAATTTCGCTACGCCGGCCATGACTGAAGCAATGCTGCGCCTGGGCGAACGCATCCGCACCGCCCGCAAAGCCCAGCGCCTGACGCTGTCGGACCTGGAACAGCGCTGCCGCATCCATCGCACCACGCTGGGCCGGCTGGAGCGGGGTGAGCTCGGCGTTTCCGTCGAGGTATTGCTGACCGTGCTCGAAGCGCTGGGTGAACTGGCCGATATCGAACTGTTACTGAGCCAGCCGGACAAGCGCGGGCACCAGCGCACAACGGCCGTGCCGCTCCTCGAGCAGGAGTTCTGATGGTCACCGCGTGCACCGTCTTTGACTGTTCGAACCCTGCCGATCCCATTCCGGCAGGCAGCTTCGCACTGGACGATGCCGGCAACGGCCACTTTGCGTATGGCCGCCATTACATCCACAAACCGGAATCGTTCGACCTCGACCCGATCCACCTGAGGCGGTCGGCTGCCGTGCAGTTCCTGCCGCGTCGGGCCGATGGCACGTACGGGGTGCTGTCGGATGCGGGGCCCAACGCGTGGGGAGTCAGGCTGACAGCCAGCATGTTCGCGCGACAACGCCAGCCGCTGCCCGCCAACCCGGTCGAGTGGCTGCTGCATGGGTGGCACCACGGCTCCGGCTGTCTCGGCTTTTCCACGCACCATACGGAGAAGCCAGCCGCACCCCTTGCGCCGATGGAAACCGTTGAACTGTCGGCCAAACTGGCCAGCGCCATCGGGAGGATGGCGATCGATCCCGACAGCGTGATGCTGACGGATGCCGATATCCGGCTCATCGCCCCGGGCAGCAGCCTGGGCGGTGTACGCCCCAAGACCGTGGTGACGCACGAAGGCACCGAGCATATCGCCAAGTTCTCCCGGCCGGACGACCTGTTCGACGTGCCGCGCGTCGAATATGCCACGATGTGCCTGGCGCATCGCGCCGGTATCACCACGCCGGACTTCGAGCTGATCGAGCTCGGCGGCAGGAGCGTTTTCCTGATCGAGCGCTTCGACCGCACGAAGGAGGGCGGCCGCATGCATTACATCAGCGCCCACAGCCTGCTCGCTCCCGCACCGCTCAGCCCGGATGGGCGGGAGTTGCGCACCACGTTTTCCTACGCCGGGATTGCCGAGGTCATGCGCCCATTCGGCAGCCGGGGCCAGCGTGATTATCATCAGCTGTTCCGGCGCATGGTCTTCAACATATTGGTCGGCAATGTCGACGATCACTTGCGCAACCACGCACTGCTGATGGAATCGCCCGGGAACTACGTGCTGTCGCCAGCCTTCGATATCGTGCCGCATCCCTCCGCAGCCACGCATCCGCAATCGATCGGTGTCGGTGCCGCCGGCGCTGCCAGCACCACGGACAATGCACTGTCGCAATGTGGCAGGTTCCTGTTGAAAAAGGAGGAAGCGGTGGAGATCGTGGCGTCGGTCAGGGAAGTCGTCTCAGGCTGGCGGCAGGGCTTTGCCGAAGCCGGCGTGGGCCGGAGCGACCTCGGCATCCTGGCGACTTGTATTTCGGCGGCCCGCTAAGTGTGATGTTCAATAGATTGTTCTGGTTCATTCGGATTGGATTGGGGAACTGGAAATCGTCACACCTCCCAGTTCTCATGGAACCATCCGAATGAACATTGATAAGAATGCCGATTGACCTTCATACGTCGAGTCGAAATAGTCGGAGACGCCCTTAAAGGCGGCCTGTCAGCCGCCCAAGTTGCGCAGTTTGAATCGAGATGGTCGAGGGCCAGGGTATGAAGGCTGCGAAGGCCTGCAGACCCCGGCGGTGGTTGACAGCGTCAACAAGCCTCAACAGCTAGCGGTTGCAATACTTCTACCTGTCCGAAGGTCAATGCCTATCCAGCATTGATAGCCCTTTGCTTCCCTGCGAGCAGCATAGGTGCATTGCACACCCTGTTTTTCACGGTCGCGGTCCCCTTTTTCCTGGCTACAGCTCGAGGTTAAATCCGGTCCGATCGAGTCAAAAATCTCCTTTGCAGCCTGACCGTCGACGAGTATGGCGAGCTTGCGATCTGTTGGCGTGGGTGCATCCCGATCGCCCAGCGTATGGCCGGAAAAGATGGTGTAGCGCACCTGCAGTGGTCGCCAGGCGTCCAAAGTGGCGGCTCCCGCGAGAGAAAAGGTAGCCGTGCCAGCAAGCAGAATTCTCAGCACTTTTTTCATCTCAACCCCACACAGTCACATGGAAGTGATCGTCATGATGCGGCCACCGGACAATCGTCATGTTGTTCTCCTGAGAAATGTGTGTACATGAATTGTTGTCCAGATGAGAGCAGTGCCTGTTGTCAATACTTAATAGGAGAGCTTAAGAAGCTTGTAGTGACGGGCGTGAGCCGGAGCGACCTCGGCATCCTGGCGACATGTATTTCGGCGGCCCGCTAAGCGGCAGGCCGTCGCCAGCAAGATCCACCGATCCCGCTTAAAATCTTGTTCTTTAGCCAGCAAAAGGAACCGCCATGACCCAACCCTTGACCGTCATTGCCACCATCACCGCGCAACCGGGCGCCGAAGTGGCCGTGCGCCAGGCGCTCGAACAGGTCGTGCCGCCCAGCAGGGCCGAGACGGCGTGCCGCCGCTATGAGCTGCACGTCGATAACACCGACCCGGGAAAATTCGTGATGCTCGAAGAATGGGACAGCCAGGCGGCACTGACGGAGCACGAAGCCACGCCGCACTTCCAGGCGCTGGGGGCGGCCATCGGCGGGCGCGCCGCGGTGCGGATCGAGAAATTCACGAAGATCGCCTGAGGCATTGCACTGAAACGCCGGTTCGCAAGATCCGGCGAGCCGCGTCCAGCACAGCGGCCATGAGTGACACGGTTTCCGTGTATGTGGAGCGCGGCAAGGTAAAAGAAATCCTCAAGCTACAGGGCTGGCGTGGCGGTACAACGCCATGGTGATGCGTGCGCTGCCGTCCTCCCGGGCGGTGGCGCAAACAGGTATAGTTCAGCCTATGGAAAAGCTCAGAGATTTCGCCCAGATCGTTGCCGAGGCCCAGCGCGGCGAACTGGTATTTCCCACCAGTGTCAACGCCGCGCTGTCGCTGCAGATGACACTGGCCGACCCGGACTGCCGCGATGAAGACGTCATCCGCAAGCTGCTGGCCGAGCCGGTCCTGGCCGCACGCGCGGTGGCACTGGCCAATTCGGCCGTGTTCCGCTCGCACGGGGCAGCGCTGGCGACGGGGGTGCGCACCGCCGTGATGCGGCTGGGCTACCGCAACCTGTATTCCCTGACCGCCGCAATGGTGGTGCGCCAGTTCGGCGCAAGGATCCGCGATCCGCATTTGCGCGCGCAGGCCGAACAATTGTGGAAATACTCCGCCCATGTGGCTGCGCTGGCCTACGTGATCGCGCGCCGCATTACACGCGTCGAACCCGATACCGCGCTGTTCGCCGGCATCCTGCATGAAGTGGGCGGCTTTTACCTGCTGGGGCGGGCCGATGTGATGCCCGGCCTGCTGGACGACCCGGAAGACTGGATGGGCGCCGCGCAGGAGATCGTGGCGCGCGAAATCATGAAGAAGCTGCAGGTGCCCGAGCCGGTGGCGCTGGCGATCGTGTCGCTGCGCGGCGGCGCGGTCGGCATTCCGCCGGAAGGCCTGCGCGATACGCTGCTGGTGGCGCGCCACCTGTGCCCGGTGACTTCGCCGTTGCCGCAGGAAACCGACCACCTGCTGGGGCGCACCGCGGCGCTCGCCGGCTACCTGGAGCAGCACCCGCACATTGCCGCACTGCTGGACGAGGCGGGCGAGCAGGCCAAGTCGATGAGCGCGGCACTGCTGGTCTGAACGCTGGCCTGAACTGCTGGCTTAGACACCTCGTTCGATAATGCCGGTGCGCCGGCCCGGCGGCGTGCCGCTCAGGCGCGTGTCTGTTCCAGGATTTTCACCAGTGATTCGATGCCGCGCGCATCGACGTCGTCGAAACGGTTCGGCAGCGGGCTATCCAGGTCGAACACGCCGGCGATCTGGCCGCCCACGAATACCGGCACCACCAGTTCCGAACGGGAATTGACGTCGCAGGCGATGTGGCCGGGGAACGCATGCACGTCGGGCACCACGATCGACTCGCCTTTCTCGACGGTGCCGCCGCACACGCCGCGGCCGCGCTTGATGCGGATGCAGGCCGGCTTGCCCTGGAACGGGCCCAGTACCAGCTCGTCCGGCGTCGGCAGGAAATAGAAGCCGGCCCAGTTCAGGTCCGGCATCGTGTTGAACACGAGGGAGCTGAAGTTGGCGGTGTTCGCGATCCAGTCCGTTTCACCATGCAGCAGGCCGGTCAGCTGGGAGCGCAGGTCGGCGTACATGGTTTCCTTGGCATCAAGGCTGTCGGTGCGGTAGGCGGTATCGGAGAGGGAGAAAGTCATCGTGCATCCTGTCTGGCAAAACGGGCATTTTACCGCTTTGCGGGCCGCGGGGCGGGGCGCCGTGTGCCGCGAGGTTGTCATTCAACCATGCGCTGTCATTCTGGCAAATGTTGTAGCATGATGGTTACGAATCGGCTGCTACCGTGCGTCGTGCCGATTGTTTCAAGCACCATCCCGAAGACCGCCCGCAGACCGCCCGAAGACCGCCCGGAAGACCAGAAACCAAGTGACTGCCCCGATCAACATCCTCGTCGTCGACGATATCCCGCAAAACCTGATCGCCATCGAAGCCTTGCTCGCCCGGCCGGGCCTGGCCCTGCTGAAGGCGTCGTCCGGCGCCGAGGCGCTGGAACTGCTGCTGGTGCACGAGGTGGCGCTGGCGCTGGTCGACGTGCAGATGCCGAACATGGACGGTTTCGAGCTGGCCGAACTGATGCGCGGCAGCGAACGCACCCGCGCCATTCCGCTGATCTTCCTCACCGCCGCGTCGCGCGAAACCAACTACAGCTTCCGCGGCTACGAGGCCGGCGCGGTCGATTTCATGTTCAAGCCGATCGACGCGCAGGCGCTGGTCAGCAAGGTCAATGTGTTCGTCGAGCTGTACCAGCAGCGCAAGCAGCTGTCGCATCAGCTCGAGGAACTGCAGCGCGCGCTGCACCTGAACGAAATGTTCATGGCCGTGCTGGGGCATGACCTGCGCACGCCGCTGTCGGTGGTAATGAATGGCGCCATGCTGTTGCCGATGATGACGGATCACCCGAAGGTGGCGGTGACGGCGCAGCGCATCGGCGGCAGCGCCAGGCGGATGGCACAGATGGTCGACCAGCTGCTCGACCTGGCGCGCATCCGCTCCGGCGAAATGCAGCTCAGGACGGCCAGCCGCGATGTGGCCGAGTTGTGCCGTGCCATCGCTGACGAGTTCGCGGGGGTGGACAAGCCTTCGCGCGTGCTGGTCGAGGCCAGCGGCGATCCGGCCGTGCCGGTCGATGCCGGCATCTTCTCGCAGGTGATTTCCAACCTGGTCGGCAACGCCCTGCAGCATGGCGAAGCCGATCACGCGGTGCGGGTGCACGTCGATGGCAACGCGCCGGAGCAGGTGCGCCTTACCGTGAGCAACCGCGGCGTGATCCCGGCCGCACGGCTGGCCGGCATCTTCGAGCCGTACCAGCACCGTGACGAAGCACGAAAATCCGGCCAGGGCCTGGGGCTGGGCCTGTATACCGCCAGTGCGTTCGTGCAGGCGCACGGCGGACGGATCGAGATCGCCTCCGACGCGGCGCTGGGCACCACGGTCGTCACGGTCACGCTGCCGCGCCATGGCGGCGCAGGGGGCAGTCGCCCGGCGCGGGCAGCCGCATGAGCGCCACATGAGCAACGCCAGCACTGCATTGGCCGGCGCCGGCAGCTACCGGCCGCATGGCGGCGGCGCGGTGGGCGAACTGGTGCGGGCATTCGACTGGGCCGCCACGGCGCTCGGTGCGCCGGGCAGCTGGACGCCGGCATTGCGCACCACGGTCGACATCGTGCTCAATTCGCCCATCGCGATGGTGCTGATGTGGGGGCCGCAACATGTGATGGTCTATAACGATGGCTATGCCGAAATCGCCGGCGCGCGGCACCCGGCGGCGCTCGGCGGCACGGTGCCCGGCATCTGGCCGGAAGTGTGGGACTGGAACCGCGCGATCCTGGAGGCCGGGTTGCGCGGCGAGACGCGGCAGCATCCGGCCACGCCGCTGACGCTGCTGCGCAACGGCGTGCCCGAAAACGTGTTCTTCGACCTGTTCTACACGCCGGTCCATGACGTCGACGGCAAGGTGGGAGGCGTGCTGTGCACGGTGGTGGACGTGACACGGCGGGTGCAGATGGAGCAGGAACGGGAGCGCGACCGGGCCGCACTGCACCAGCAGAACCGCCGCCTGCGCGAGGAAACCGGGCTGCTGCGCGAACTGTTCGAGCAGGCGCCCAGCTTCATGGCCGTGCTGCGCGGCCCGGAGCACGTGTTCGAACTGGCGAACCGGCCCTACCTGCGGCTGGTGGGCGGGCGCGACGTGGTCGGCAAGCCGGTGGGCCAGGCGCTGCCGGAGGTGCGCGGCCAGGGCTTCGTCGACCTGCTCGACCGGGTATATACCAGCGGCGAACACTACGTGGGGCGCCAGTTGAAGGTCGACCTGCTGGGCGACGACGGCCTGCTGGAACCGCGCTACCTCGATTTCGTCTACCAGCCGCTGCGCGCGGCGGACGGCAGCGTGACCGGCGTGTTCGTCGAGGGTGTCGACGTGACCGACCATATCCTGACCGAAGAGCGGCTGCGCATGGCGCAGCAGGCCGGCGGCATCGGCAGCTTCGAGTGGTTCCCCGCCAGCGGCAAGCTGGTCGTGTCGCCGGAATACCGGCGCGTGTGGGGCCTGGCGCCCGACGTGGACGTGACCGAGAAGCTGCTGGTGTCGCTGGTCGACCCGCGCGACCGCGGCCGCGTCGGGCCCGAGCGGCTGGCGTGGGACGCCAACCCGCTGGCTTATACCGAGTACCGGATCCGCCGCCCGGACAATGGCGAGGTGCGCTGGCTGGCGCGCCAGGGCGAGGCAATCGATGGCGCCACGCCGGCCCAGCGCCGCTACGTGGGCGTGGCGTTCGACATCACCGGCCGCAAGGCGATCGAGCAACAGCTGCGCACCAGCCAGGACCGGCTGGCGGCCATTTTCGGCCAGGCCTCGGTGGGGCTGTCCGAACTGTCGCTCGACGGCCGCTACACGCGCGTCAACGGTGCGCTGTGCCAGATGCTGGACCGGCCCGAAGAGGCATTGCTCGGCATGCACATGGAAGACCTGATCCATCCGGAAGACCTGGCCGAAAACCGCGCCCAGGTCGCCCGGCTGCAGGCCACCGGCATGCCGTTCACGCTGGAGAAGCGCTACGCGCGGCCGGACGGCGAATGGGTGTGGATCGCCAGCAGCATGAGCCGGCTGGACGACGAGGCCGGGCAGCCGGTGGCGCTGATCGCCGTGAAGACCGATATCACCGAGCGGCGCCGCATCGAGGTGGCACTGCGCGACCTGAACGACACGCTGGAGCAGCGCGTGAGCCGCGAGGTGGCCGAGCGCGACAAGGCCGAGGAAGCGCTGCGCCAAGCACAGAAGATGGAAGCCGTGGGCCAGTTGACGGGCGGCGTGGCGCACGATTTCAACAACGTGCTGCAGATTATTTCCGGCAACCTGCACCTGCTGGCGCAGCACCTGGACGGCGAGGTGGCACGGCGCCGCCTGGACATGGCGATCGGCGCCGTGGAGCGGGGCGCCAAGCTGTCGTCGCAGCTGCTGGCGTTTGCCCGGCGGCAGCCGCTGCAGCCGGCCGTCACCGATCTCGGCCGGCTGGTGTCGAACATGGACGAACTGCTGCGCCGCGCGCTGGGCGAGGCGGTGGAGCTGGTCGCCGTGGTCG
Organism: Pseudoduganella sp.; assembly: GCA_036386715.1. Lineage (GTDB taxonomy): Bacteria > Pseudomonadota > Gammaproteobacteria > Burkholderiales > Burkholderiaceae_D > Rugamonas. The sequence continues at coordinate 2,637 of DASVVD010000587.1, read as the reverse complement.
GCAGCGGCCTGTGGAACACGCTCGTCGACCCGGGCCAGATCGAGAACGTGATCCTGAACCTGGCGATCAACGCGCGCGATGCGATGCAGGGCGCGGGCCGGCTGACGATCGAACTGGGCAACGCGGTGCTGGACGATCACTATGTGAGCAACCTGGTCGATGTGCCGGCCGGACAGTACGTGATGCTGTCGGTCACCGATACCGGCAGCGGCATGACGCCGGAGGTGCTGCAGCGCGCCTTCGAGCCGTTCTTCACCACCAAGCCGGAAGGCGAGGGCACCGGGCTGGGGCTGTCGATGACCTACGGTTTCGTCAAGCAGAGCCGCGGCCATATCCGCATCTACAGCGAACCCGGCCACGGTACCAGCATCAAGATCTACCTGCCGCGCACCATGCTGGCCGAGAGCACCGACGCGCTATCGGATACCGGCCCGGAATCGGACGCCATTGCCGGCGGTACCGAAACCATCCTGGCGGTCGAGGACGATCCCGGCGTGCGCAGCGTGGTGCTGGACATGCTCGCGGCGCTCGGCTACCGGGTGCTGGCGGCGGAAAACGGCGAACAGGCGCTGCGCATCATCGAGTCCGGCGAGCATATCGACCTGCTGTTTACCGATGTGGTGATGCCCGGTGCGCTGCGCAGTCCGGAACTGGCGCGCATCGCGCAGCAGGTGCTGCCGGACCTGGCGGTGCTGTTTACCTCCGGCTACCCGCAGGATGCGATCGTGCACGGCGGCCGGCTGGACGCGGGGCTGGAGCTGCTCAGCAAGCCCTACCGGCGCGAGGACCTGGCGCGCAAGCTGCGCCATGTGCTGAACAACCGGCGCCACCTGGCCGGAGCGCGCGAACGCCAGAACGCCGCGCGGCATAATTTCCTGGAACCGCAGCCGCAGCACCCGCAGCATGCCTCGCTGCGCGTGCTGGTGGTGGAAGACAACCAGGATTCGCTGCAGATGGTGTGCGAACTGGTGGGCATGCTGGGGCATACGGTGACCGGCGTGGCCGATGGCGAGCAGGCATGGCAGCTGGTGCACAGCCAGGAATTCGACGTGCTGTTCACCGATGTCAGCCTGCCCGGCATGTCCGGCATCGACCTGGCTCGCCAGGTGGCGGCCAGGAAGGATGCCGGCAAGCCGATGCGCATCATCTTCTCGACCGGCTACGGCAAGGAAGCGCTCGATCACCTCGAATTCGAGGCCGCCTGCCTGCGCAAGCCTTATGACCTGGCTGACCTGCAGGCGGCGCTGGACAATATTGACTGACGACGGAGCAAGCACATGAGCACCGAACTGGTTTTGCTGGGCTGGACCCTGGTCCTGGCGATCGTGCAGATCCTGCTGCACTCGACGGCGCGCACGCGTGAAACCGGCGCGGCCTACAACGCCAGCGCGCGCGACGGCGAGGCGGCGCCGCCCGGCAAGATCACGGCGCGGCTCGAACGCGCCAAGCTGAACCTGTTCGAAACGCTGCCGCTGTTCATCGGCGCCGGGCTGGCCGCCCACGTGGCAGGCGTCGAGGGCACGCTGACATGGTGGGGCTGCTGGCTGTATTTCGGTGCCCGTGTCGTGTATGTGCCGCTGTATGCGCTGGGCGTGCCGGTGGTGCGCTCGCTGGTGTGGCTGGTGTCCATGGCGGGGCTGGCACTGGTGCTGTATGCGCTGCTGGGTAATGCCTGAAACGATGCCTGAAACCCACCGGAAAGCCCTCCTACAGGCAGAGTAGGCTGTGTCCTATGGCGACTGTCGGGCAGGACGCCTATCGTGGTAAGTATGATAACGCGCATCGTGCGCGCTACGCTTCGACTACTTATCCGGTTCACATACATGGTCACCAGAAACCTCAGCGCCACCGAATTGCGGGGCGCGCAACGGGCCGGCAGGGCACGTACCAAACTGATCCATAACCTGCTGCACAATGTCTTCGGCGTCGATGCCCTGCGTGCCGGGCAGCAGCGCGTCATCGACAGCGTGCTGGAGGGTCACGATACCCTTGCCATCATGCCCACCGGCGGCGGCAAATCGCTGTGCTACCAGATTCCCGCGTCGATCTTCAAGGGCACCACGGTCGTGGTATCGCCGCTGATCTCGCTCATGAAGGACCAACTGGAAAAGCTCGAGGAGATCGGCATCGGCGCCGCCCAGCTCAACAGCAGTATGTCGCGCCAGGAAGAAGTCGACGCCCTGGACAGCATTCGCAACAACCTCAGCCGCATCATCTTCTGCACGCCGGAGCGACTGGTCACGCCCGACTTCCTTGAAATGCTGCACGAAACGCATATTTCGCTGCTGGTGGTGGACGAAGCGCACTGCATCTCGCAGTGGGGGCACGATTTCCGACCGGCCTACCTGGAGATCGGCGCGGCACTGCGCGCGCTGGGCCAGCCGCCCGTGCTGGCGCTGACGGCCACCGCCACCGAGGATGCCATCAAGGATATTTCCCAGCAGCTCGGCGTGCGCCGCATGAACGTGATCAACACGGGGGTCTATCGCCCCAATCTGCATTACCGCGTGCTCCAGGTCACCAACCCGGCGGAAAAAACCGCGCAGGCGTTGCGGCTGGTGCGTGAAACGGAAGGCGTGGGGATCATCTATGCCGCCACGGTGAAGGCGGCCGAGGAACTGCATGCCGCGCTCGAAC
>DASVVD010000586.1:0-2874 GCA_036386715.1 Pseudoduganella sp. | reverse complement strand
CGCTCAACAAGCATCAGTACGACTTTGGCGAAAAGATCGACTACCCGTACTTCCCCACCACGGCGATCGTCTCGCTGCAATATGTCAATGAAGACGGCATCACCACGGAAATCGCCGTGGTCGGCCGCGAAGGCGTGGCCGGCATCACGATGTACAAAGGCGAGCGTGCCAGCAACACGGCGGTGGTGCAGGGCGCCGGCTATGGCTACCGCATGCGCACCGATGCACTGCGCGCGCTGTTCGCCGAAGGCGGCATGCTGGCCCAGCAGTTGATGCGCTATACCAGCTGCCTGTTCGCCCAGCTGGCCCAGAACGTGGTGAGCAGCCGCCACAGCAGCATCGAACAGAAGCTGTGCCGCTGGCTGCTCGAACGCCTGGACCGTTCCCCATCGAACGAACTCAAGGTCACCCAGGAGCTGATCGCCAACCTGCTGGGCGTGCGCCGCGAAAGCATCACGGCTGCCGCCGGCAAGCTGGCCGCCGACGGCATGATCCAGTGCCGCCGCGGCATGGTGGTGGTGCTGGACCGGACCATGCTGGAACGCTGCGCCGGAACATGCTACTTCGCCGCCCGCATGACCGCCACGCAGGCAATGCAGGCCAGCCACTGAGCAGCCACTGAGCAGCCACTGACCGGGGCGAGTGAGCAGCCGATGCGCTGCGACCCGACAGCCGGCCCCGGCGCGGGCCAGGCCCTGAATCTCCAGCGCCGTTCCTTCATTCCTGGCCGGTGGGGCGGATGCTGCCCCGGCCGGCTTCCTTGGCCAGGTACATCTGGCGGTCCGCTTCGCGCAGCAGGTCGGCCGGCGCCGTCATTTCCCCGGCGCCGTGCATGGCAATACCGATGCTCGCGCCCACCTGCACTGCCTCGCGGGCGGTTGCCATGGGCTGGGCGATCGCGGCGATCAGCTTGGCTGCCACCCTGTGCGCCTGTACCAGCGTGTAAGGCTGGCCTTCCAGCACCACGATGAATTCGTCGCCAGCCAGCCGGATCACGCTGTCGTTTTGCCGCACCGCTTCGCGCAGGCGCCGCGCCACTTCCTGCAATACCACGTCGCCGGCATCGTGGCCAAGGCGGTCGTTAACCGCCTTGAACCCGTCGAGGTCGATGAACAGCACGGCAAATCCGATGCCGTGCCGGCGCGAGCGCGCCTGTGCCTGGGGCAGCAATTCTTCCAGTGCCCGGCGGTTCAGCAGCCCTGTCAGCGGGTCGTGCCGGATATCGTGTTCGCGCCGGACCTCGGCTTCCTTGCGCGCGGAAATGTCATGCAGGAATGCCGAGAATGTCAGCTGACCGTCGATCTCGTTGGCATGGATGCGGACCTCGACCGTCAATGCGCTGCCGTCCTTGCGCACCGCCGGCAGTTCCAGGCGCTTGCCCAGCACCGCGGCTTCGCGGGTGGCACGGTAGCGCGCCATGCCGTGCCCGTGCTGCACGCGCAGGCTGGCGGGAATGATCAACTCCTCGAGCGTCTTGCCGTGTGCTTCGGTAGCAGTCCATTGGAACGTGCGTTCGGCCTGGCGGTTCCACGCGGTCACGCGGCCGTGCCCGTCGATGCCGATATAGGCGTCATTGGCATATTCGAGGATGCTCGACAGTTCCGCCTCGCGCGCGCGCAGCGCCGACTCTGCCTGCGCCTGCCGGGTCATCGCCGCCGTCAGATGCTGGTTGGCTTCGACCAGTTCACGCGTGCGGTCCGCCACGCGGCCTTCGAGCTGCGCGTGCAGCGCGGCCAGCGCGTGCTCGGCGTCCTTCTGCGCCTGGATATCGATCACGGCAGCGATGAAATAGTCCGGTCGCCCGGCCGCGTCCGTTTTCAGGCTGACGTTCGTGTGCACCCACACGGAACTGCCGTCATGCCGCAGGTAGCGTTTCTGGCGCTCATATTGCGTGATCCGGCCGGCCACGAGTTCGCCCACCAGCGCCATGTCCTCGTCCAGGTCGTCCGGATGCGTGATCTGGCGGAATGTCAGGCGGCGAAATTGCTCTTCGGTGTAGCCCAGGATGGCACAGGCCGCCTTGTTGACGGCAAGCCACTTGCCGCTGGCCGCATCGATCAGGCAGATGCCGAAACTGCCCAGTTCGAAAATCGAACGCAGCCGGGCTTCACTGCCGCGTATTGCCGCATCCGCATCTAGCAGGTGGCTGTGCGCCATGGCCAGTTGTTCGCGCCGGTGCACCTCGTCGGCCACGATGCCGGCCAGGTCTTCAAAGGCGGCCAACTGATCCGGTGACAGTTCGCGTGGCCGCGTGTCCAGCGCGCACAGCGTGCCGATCGCGTACCCGTCCTGCGAGCGGATCGGCACACCGGCATAAAAGCGGAACTTGAGGCCGCCCTGCACGAGCGGGCTGTCGGCAAAACGGGGGTCGAGCAGCGCATCGTTGACGACCATCGGTTTGCGCCCCAGGATGGCGTGGGTGCAGAATGAAATGTTACGCGGCGTTTCTTCGGTGTCGGTGCCCACGCGCGACTTGAACCACTGCCGTTCCCGGTCAACCAGCGAGAACAGCGTGACAGGCACGTCCAGCAGCCGGCTTGCCAGCCGGGTGACCCGGTCGAACTCGGGCTCGGGTGCGGAATCGAGCAACTGCAGTCCGTGCAGCAGGGCCAAACGGCCGGCCTCGTCAGTGGGTAGGGCAGGATCGGATGGAATCGGTGCGGACATGCTGCATTGTAGCGGCTGCGCAGCGAATGCCGCGCGCACCGAATGGCCTGCAGCCCCAGGCAAGGCCGGGATTCAGACGCGGAACGTGGCGCCTTCCATCGAGGGCCTCGGTGCGCGGCGCGGCGGCTGGCCGGCGGCAGGTGCCGCCAGCACGCGCAGGATCGTTTCCGGCGACACGCCGTGCTGGGCCAGGTATGCCCATGCCAG
>DASVVD010000585.1:0-1607 GCA_036386715.1 Pseudoduganella sp. | reverse complement strand
CGGTACCGGCCCGTTCGGCTTCAGCCAGATCGACACCACCGCCACTACTTTCACGCTGCAGAACGATTTCCGCATCGGCGCCGACAACCTGCAGGTGCTGTACGAGCACCGCAAGGAAGAAGTCGACGCCAACACGGCAGGGCTGAACCGGTCGCGCCACACGAATGCGGTGGCCGCCACCTACAGCCTGAAACGCGGCGCGCACCTGGCCAACGTTGGCGTGCGCCACGACGATAATTCGGAATACGGCTCGAAGACCACCGGCTCGGTCGGCTACGGCTACCGCTTCACCAGCGCGCTGCGCGCCGAAGCCAGTTTCGGCACCAGCTTCCGCGCGCCGTCGTTCAACGAACTGTATTACCCCGGCTACGGCAACCCGGCAAACCGTCCTGAAAAAGGCCGTAATGCCGAGGCAGGCGTCCATTACGACGACGGCACCACGCAACTGGGCGCGGTGTATTACCACAACAAGCTGTCCGACCTGCTGCTGAACACCACGCCGTGCCCGTCACCTGGCTACCAGTACGGCTGCGCCTATAACGTCAACAAGGCATTGCTGGAAGGCCTGTCGCTGTCGGCCGAGCGCAAGATGGGCAACCTGCTGCTGACGGCCAACGCCGACTTCCAGGATCCAAAGGACGAAACCACCGGCAAGCGCCTGCAGCGCCGCGCCAAGCGCCATGCCAATGTGATCGCCGAGTACGACCTGGGCGCGGTGAAGACGGGTGCCGAGCTGCAGCTGTCCTCGAGCCGCTACGACGACGCGGCCAACCGCAACCGCCTCGGCGGCTACGGCGTGGTGAACCTGTATGCCACGTATCGCTTCAGCCAGGACTGGTCGGCGCTGGTCCGCTGGAACAACGTGGGCGACCGCAACTACGAACTGGCGCGCTTCTACCAGACCGGCGGTTCGAACGTGTTTGCCGCGCTGCGCTACGGTTTTAACTAAGCAGTACCGGCTTGCCTGGTGCCGCCGCGCACCTGGCAAGCCATGATCAAGGCAGAGCATGCACCCACTTTCCGCCCACCTGCGCTACCGTACCGGCGTCGTCACTGCCGGGCTGCTGCTGGCGTCGATCGCCACCATGCTGTTCGCGGGGGTTACGGGCTCCGTCGCCATTCCGCTCGCCGACCTGCCCGGCGCGCTGCAGGAACTGCTGCACGGCCGCGCCGATTCGCTCGCGGCCACCCTCCTCGACCTGCGCGCCGGCCGCGCGCTGACCGCCTTCGTCACCGGCGCCACGCTGTCGCTGGCCGGCGTCATGATGCAGGCCCTGCTCCGCAATCCCCTCGCCGATCCTTATGTGCTGGGCATCTCGGCCGGCTCCGCCGTGGGCGCCCTGGGCGCACTGATGCTGATGTGCGCCGCATGGATGGTCGACCTGTCCGCCTTCATCGGCGCGGTCGCCATCTCGATGCTGCTGTACGTGCTGGCCCGGCGCGACATGCGCGGCGGTAGCGCCGCCGAAGGGGGTACCGCGCTGCTGCTGCTGACCGGCACCATCCTGTCCTCCGCCTGTGCGGCGCTGATCATGCTGATGCTGTCGATCGCCCCGGAAAGCCGCTTGCGCAGCATGGTGTTCTGGATGATCGGCGATTTGTCCGGC
>DASVVD010000584.1:0-6661 GCA_036386715.1 Pseudoduganella sp. | reverse complement strand
CGTTCATGCTATTCGGGCAGTGTAAAAGCGCGGATGCTAGCATGCGCGGCCATGGCCGCGCGCACGCTTGTCGTTTGCATGGCGCCGGCGCTCAAGCAGGCTTGCCCAGGTGCTCGCGCACCGCTTTCACGCTGGTCCCGGCATCCTTCACGGCCTGGCGCAGTTCGTCCGCGGACAGGCCCAGCTCCTTGGTCCAGTAACGCAGCTCCCACTCTTCGTGGACATTGATGCGGCTGCGGTCCTGCGGACCGCGCTCTTGCAGGTTGTCTGACATGATGTTCTCCTTGGAAAAACGATACGAGGTACGACACACGTCGTTCTTGCAAGGATCGCCACTTGCACGCTGCTGGTCGGTTAGATGACGCACCCTGGAGCAGGGTCAACCTTCGATTGGCCTGATATGCAGGCGGAACTCCTGCTGGTCCGGATAAGCGCGCAGCAGTTCCAGCGGCGCCTCCCGCCGGGCCGCCCATTCGCGCACCAGCGCTTCCGCCTCCTTCGGGGCATTCGCGCCCAGCACGATGCCGGTCAGGGCCTCGGGTGGGAATGCCACCAGGCCCGGCCCTTCATAGCGCAGCGCGCGCCATTCGCCTTCGTAGTGCCAGTGCCGGCTCTTCATCAGGAAGGTCTTGGCCGCCATGTCTTCATCGCGGTCGCGGAACGGGTTGATGAGCTCACGCCGCGGCTCGTAGCCGATGGGCCGCGCGCCCTGCAGGAACGCGGCCTGCGCATCGAAGCGCAGGCAGATGCCCTTGTGGCAATCGGCATAGTGCGACCACATCAGGATGTGATCGCACTCGACGGACAGGCAGAGCACGCCGATCTGCTCGGCCAGGATTCTCGAATGCAGCTGCTGGATCTTTTGCTGCCCCTGCGGCGAACGCAGGTCGGTGGCCGGATCGGCAAGGGCCTTTTCAAGCTCCGCCGCGCATTCCTCCTCCGTGAGCTGCGGCATCTGCCTGTTGCACATGCGGTGGTAATACGCCTTCATTTCGTCGAGCGGGGAGTCGAAGGTGAAGGCGGGACGGGAGTCGAACGGATCGTTGAAGGTGACCGGCGGCGCGAAGAAGATCGTGTTCTCGCACACGATCTGCCGCGTGAACTCGATGTCGCATTCGCTGGTGAACGGCCGGTATTTGTACAGATACTGCGGTGCCACGTTTCCTCCTGCTAGGTAGAAGGAATCTTAGCGAAACGGGCAGGACGGCGCGCACAGCACCGCGGCAGGCGTGCCGTGACGAACAATAGGCACGCTCCTGTAACCGAGTATCAGGACCCGGCTACCCCGCTCAGAACTTGGCGCGCACGCCGAACACGATGCTGCGCCCGGCCAGCGGCGCGATATCCTTCAGCACCGAGGTCGACATGCGGATTTCGTCGTTCAGCAGGTTCTTCGCCAGCACGAAATACGTGAGGTCGGCAGCGCCGGCCTTCTGTGTGTACGACAGGTTGGCATTGAGCTGGTTGTAGCTGTCCGTGGGCGTGCCCTCGAACGACGCCAGCCGGTCCTGCCCGCGCCCGTGCACCAGCGACAGCCCGGCACGCAGGGCCTCCATCTTGTAGCCGACGGAGGCGCCGAGGCGGTCGGCCGGCTGCAGCGGCAGGCTGCCGCCGGCATCGAGCTTGCCGCGCGACGTGTCGCCGAACACGCGGCCGGACCAGCCCGAACCATGCTCGTTGAACGTGAGCTCGGCCTCGGCGCCGCGGATGGTGGCGCCGGCCTGCTCGAAGATGCGCTGGCGCAGTTCGGTGCCCGGGTTGCCCTCTTCATCGACCAGCGCGCCGGTCACGTTTCCGTAGATGAAATCATTGACCTTGTTGCGGTACAGGTTGGCCTTCCAGCGCACCAGGCCACTGGTCTTCTGCAGCGCCAGCTCGACGTTGCGCGACACTTCCTTGTTGAAATCGGGGTTGCCGATATCGAACGTGACGGTGGCATCGTGCGGGCCGTTCGAGTACAGCTCTTCGGTCGCTGGCGCGCGCTGCGCATACGAGAACGTGAGGCCGGTGGCATAGCCCTGCATGAACGGCCATTGCGCGCCCAGCGAGCCGGATTTCAGGTCGAACGAGCGGTCCAGTCCGGTGACCGGTTCGCGCTTGACGTGTTCGAGGCGGCCGCCGGCGGACAGGCGCACCGGCCCCAGGTCCTTTTCCTCGACCAGGAAGCCGGCCTGCGACGTGGAACGCGTGACAGGCACCGTATCGGCCCCGCCTTCCGCGGAGAGCGCCGAAAAATGCGTGTTCTCGGTCTGCATGCCGAACGTGCCACGCCAGCCGGCCACCGGCAAATGGGACAGTTCCAGGCGCGTTTCGGTCGAGCGGTTGTCGAACAGCACTTCCGGCGCATCGTCTTCGCCCAGTTCAGCATGCTTGTAGCTGGTATGGCCGGCCTTGAAGCGCAGGTTTTCGAAGCCGGCGAACGGCGCCTTCACCAGGGCTTCGATGTCATAGCGCGTCTGCTTCTGGTCGATGCGCGAACCTTCCTCGCTTGGAATGCCGTACAGGTTGGTCAGGTGCGATACCGATGCACCCACATAGCCCCAGTCATCGACATACGAACTGCCGAGGCCCACGTTGCGCTCGCGGGTAAAGGAATTGGCGAGGCGGCCGGAACCCGAATCCGGGTCGCCGGCAACGCGCGTGCCGGGAATCCTGTAGTCGTCGGCGTTGCGCCAGTTGCCGTCCGCGTGCAGCGCAAACTTGCCGATGGCGCCATCGATCGTGCCGGAGGCGTTCTTGCCGCTGTCGACCGTGCTGTAGCGCGCCTCGGCCTGGCCGGTCAGCTTCGGCTCGAGCGCGGTGGGAATGCGCTCGTTGACGACATTGACCAGGCCGCCGATCGCGCCGGAGCCATACAGCAGCGCGGCCGGGCCGCGCAGGATCTCGATCTGCTGCGCCACGGCGCCTTCGGCCGCCACCGCATGATCGTTCGACAGGCCGGATACGTCGGACACGGCCATGCCGTTCTCCAGCATCTTGACGCGCGGGCCCTCCATGCCGCGGATGATCGGGCGCGATGCGCCGGCACCGAAGGCCGAGGCGGACACGCCGAGCTCCTGCGACAGCGTTTCGCCCAGCGAGCTGCCGGCCTTGTCGCGCAGCTCGTCGCCCTGCAGCACCTTGGCCGGCGTGAGGATCTGGTCGCCCTCCCCGCTGCGGAACGGATTGGCGGTAACCACCACCTGCTGGACGGGCTGGCCTGCGCCCTGGGCATCGGCAGCGGCGCTATCGGCGCTCTCGGAACTGGTGGTGTTGGCGGCGAAAGCGGCAGAGGAAATGGCGGCCAGGATGGCGCTGGCCAGCAGCGTGCGTTGCGTTTTCATGAGACGTACCTCGGGTATTGGAATGACGAGCCGCCGCCACGCAGGTCGATGCGCGGCGGTTCAAGCGTGATGTGGACTTGTGCTGGTCAGGCCCGGGGCGGGGCACGCGGCTGGAAAGCGCGGACGGCCTTGATGCTGGCCGGCTGGCTGGATGTTTCGGCGAGCGGCAGATAGCCGTTGCCGGCCACCTTGAAGTGGTACGTGGGGACACCGAGTGCATAGGCCAGTTGCTCGGCCGAAAGGCACTGCGCGCACAGGTGGTCCGCGGCCGGCGCCTGCCTGGAACCGTCGCCCTTGTCGCGCAATTGCTCGGTGCCGCTGCGCTGGACGTGCGTATAGCCGTGCGCCAGTGCCAGCTGCTGGGAAACCAGCAACAGCAGGGAGAGCAGCAGTTGGACTAGGACGCGGGATGACATCGGGTCAAGGGTAAAAGCAGGTTTGGCTGGCCCTGGTCGGGGCATGGCTACGGACTTCGCTGCAGACTTGGCTTTTCTTGGGCGTCATCCTGCCTGATTGGCCGGAAAATGAACTTCGCCCCGGCATGAACAACACCGGACCAAGCCGGCAATCGTGGCGATTATACGATGAATCGCTGCTGCCAACCTGTCCATGCGGCACGCTTGCGGCTTGCCCCGGGGTGCCACGCGGCCGTGGCCATGGCGACACCACCGCCGGGACCAGGGTCCGCCATGACGTGATTCATATGTAAATGAAACTAGTTGATCAGCAACATTGAGCGCAATGCAGCGCCCCACGTCGACGCTGTGGCGAATACGTGACACTTCGTTACAAAAAGATGCTGCTAATAAACGAAATTTCTATCTCGAACGACCGTGGAAGACTAGTATGGTTTTGCCATGACCCAAAAAAGGATGCGAGCGATGGACAAGACCAGAAATGATTCGGCGCAGACAACGCACGGCACCGGCAGCCAGTCCGGAACGGACGGCTTGCATGCGCAGTCTGGGCTGCTGGCCAGCCTGTGCAATACCTGGCGGGCGATATTGGCATTTTTTTCCCATCCTCCCACACCGGCGCGGGAGACCACGCCTGCCCCGGACGAATGCCACTTCCTGGACGAGCAGGAAGCAACCGCCTTTGCACGGAAGTGCATCAGCCAGGGGTATTGGGCAGAAGTCCAGCAGAACGTGTATGACTACTCCTGGTCGGTCGAGTACGCGCCATTGAAACCCAAGTAAACGAGCCTGCCCACGACAAGCCTCGTGAGGCCGCGGCTTCGGCACATGGTGACGCCACACGAAGTTGCCCGCCTGCGCGGTTGCCTCGGCACGCATAGTGTTGCTTAACGGCTGGGATTGCGTGGAACGGCCGGGATTGGCGAGGCCGGGAACCGGCCGGGTTGCAGAGACACGCAGGAACACTGAAGCGGGTGAAGGGAATCGAACCCTCGTCTCAAGCTTGGGAAGCTGTTAGAAGAAGCCTGCAATCATGGGACGTTGGCGAAAGATCGCCCTCCCCTATATCCGCATTTTCCGCATTTTCCGCTGCACAATACCCCGCCTTTACAGGGGGAAAGCAAGTTACTTTGGGAGGGGGAGCTGCCGTGAGGCCGTGGTTCGTCGTGGGTAGTGCGCCCTGTTCGGCGGCCACACTGGCGCGCCGGCGGAAAACGGCCGAAGAACAGACGGGCGGAATAGAACGGGCAAACCGAGCTAGATATGCGCCTCAGCGGAGAAAATCTTTAGCGACCTGGCAGGCAGACAACCGACGACCATTGCCGGGTTCCGGGTTGGTTCGTTCGAAGCATACGTCTTTGTCGGAAAACATGTCGCAATAGTTCCGCATGAATAATAACGTAAGCATTCGACACATTCACCGATCACTTGTTATACTTTAAACAATCATATCAATGTAAAACTCTTACGATACCATTAGGAAATATATGGGTTTTGTTCGTGAAAATATTCCAGAAGCTGACATCGTTGCTTATGGATTGCGAGAAATTAACGACGATTTATTCGTGGTCGGCTTTGGGAACGGATGGGTCATCGACCGGACGCGCAACATTTATCTCCGGTGGATACGCCTGGATAAGGAAAGCCCGTCCACAATGCAATTTACATTTTTCTGGAAGGGCTCCCTGCTTGAACTGGACCTGATTTCCAGCTCTCCGGATGACGCGACGTTCGAGGAGAACACGACGTGGACGCTGGCTCATCAGCCCCTCGACTTACCGCCTGAACTGGAAGCGCGTCGGGACGAGATTCTCCAGGATTTGCGCAACGCCCTGACCGCCTACGGCAGCTTCGGGATGTCGTCTCGCAGCGCCCATCACCACGCAACAATGGCCTTCTGATGGAAAACCGTGCCGAACTGTCCGCAGCAAAGCACCGCACTGGTGGCGGCTAACAATGGGCCACTTGCGCTAGCTAACGCGAGCAGCGATAAAGCAAAAACGTTATTTTTCATCGAATGTGTGTTGAGAAAAGGAAGCCTGAGCCGGCGAGCCATGATCGGCGATCACGATTGGCCAAAGATCGCACAGGGCTTGGTGGTCGCGAGTGGCAGGTAACGAATCGACAGTAGCGCCGACGAATTGCAAGCACGCGGCGTAGCCGCCCAACTGAGGGACGCCAGCGCCTCGCGGCCACCTGACCATAACTTTTTTTCAACATTTCAGTTCAGTAGTGGTTCTGGGCGGTTATTATTATCAATTTTGAATCAAGCGCACCGTATTCAAGATGCCGGACGATTTCAAGACCGCGCACACAGGAAGGAAGGAATGGAATGAGCGATCGCGAAAAATGGAGGGAATACGACTTTGCCCAGAGTACCTTACTCGACCTGGTAGCTTACTACTCGGAGGTTGTTTATGAAGAAGAGCAGAAGGCTATGCCCGACCTGGCGAAGATAACGCAATGGCAGGATGAAAAAGAGTCACTCAGGCTATTGCTTGAAGCGTTGGGCGTCGAGGATCCGGCGGGGATTGCCAAGGTCAATGCTACTTACGGGCCCATCCTCCGTGCGTTGAACGCGAAGGAATAACTCAGGATGGGAAATTCCTACGAACTCGACAAAGTGGATCACGACAGGATCTACGCGGAAATTGCGAAAAGGCGTCTCTAAGCGTCGAACCACAAGAAAAGCCCATGGCGGTGATTACTGGTGGCCAGCCGGGGTCAGGCAAAGGTGGCATCACAGCGCAGGCACAAAAGGAAATGGCAAAGCAAGGTGGCTATGTTCTTGTCGATCCCGACCTGCTCAGGCCGGAACACCCGAAGCATAGAGCGCTCATGCGCGCGAATGACCGCGAGGCCGCCGACTTCACGCATTCTGACGCCTCAAAATGGGCTAAACAGCTGACCACCGACGCCATT
>DASVVD010000583.1:0-1548 GCA_036386715.1 Pseudoduganella sp. | reverse complement strand
GCAGCAGGGGCAGCGCGTCTGCTGCCGTGCCCGACCGCCGGTGACCGCCGGTAGTCGGGCGCGGCAGCAGCCGCATCGACAAGCCTGTGCTTGCAGTCATTCCCACACCACGTCGATAAAGGATTTTCCGGAACCAGGTTGCGTGGCCTGGCGCCTCATGTTCTTCTATATTCTCGGCTCTATCTTTCTGCTGTATTCCTCTGCTGCATCCCACTGCTGTATTAATTCCCTGCATTAATTCCCTGCATTATTCCCTGCATTATTCCCTGCATTATTTCCCTGCTTCAACGCCGCGCAAGACTGGGCGGTGCATGGTCTTGCCCTGGCGGGGCTGATGCGCATGATGATGACCGATTGGCGGCGGCGGCTGACTTTCGCCGGCGATGAGGCTATGCTGGGCGGTTATGTCCCGCCACCTTACGCTGCCGCCCATGCTCCGATACCCAACGCTGATATTGACCGCGGCCACGCTGCTTGCCGCCGCTGCCACCGCACTGGCGGCGACGCCGGTGACCGAACAGCACTACCTGTCCGGCAAGGGGCCGGGCAGCGCCGTACCATGGGAATTCAAGGTGTCGGACGGGCGCCGCGCCGGCGGTTGGAGCACCATCCCCGTGCCATCGAACTGGGAGCTGCAGGGCTTCGGCGGCTACGACTACGGCGAAGGCGACAAGCAGCACAACGAAAAGGGCTACTATCGCGTAAGGTTTGCCGTGCCGCCGGCCTGGAAAGGGCGCGCCATCAAGGTGGTGTTCGAAGGCGTGATGACCGAAGCCACCGTGCGCGTCAACGGCGTGCAGGCCGGCGCGCCGCATATCGGCGGGTTCTATCGCTTCAGCTATGACATCGCCAGGCTGATCGACTATTCGCCCGGCGCCGGCAACGTGCTGGAAGTCGATGTGAACAAGGTGGCTTCCGACCCGCTCAGCGAAAAGGCCGAACGGCGCGGCGACTACTGGGTGTTCGGCGGGATCTTCCGCCCGGTGTGGCTGGAAGCCGCGCCGGCACAGTCGATCGCGCATACCGCCATCGATGCACGGGCCGACGGCAGCCTGGCGGTGCAGGTGACGCTGGCGCAGCCCGCGCCGGGCGCCACGGTGGAGGCGCAGGTGCTCGACGCGGCCGGCAAGCCGGTCGGCAAGCCGTTCACCGGCGCCGTGACCGAAGGCGTGGTGCAGCCGTTGAAGCTGGCCGCGCAGTTTGCCGGCCCGCGCCTTTGGTCCGCCGAAACGCCCAACCTGTACTCGCTGCGCCTGACACTGCGCCGCGGCAGCAAGGCGCTGCACACGGCCACCGAGCGTTTCGGCTTTCGCACGTTCGAGCTGCGCAAGGGCGACGGGCTTTACCTGAACGGCCGCAAGATCGTCATCAAGGGCGTCAACCGGCACAGCTTCCGCCCCGAAACGGGCAGGGCCCTCGATACCGCGGACAACTACGCCGACGCGCGCCTGATCAAGTCGATGAACATGAACACGGCGCGCATGTCGCACTATCCGCCCGACCCGGCGTTCCTGCAGGCAGCCGATGAACTGGGGCTGTACGTGATCG
>DASVVD010000582.1:0-1741 GCA_036386715.1 Pseudoduganella sp. | reverse complement strand
AAGAAACCCTGGAGGCCATCGATGCCGGCAGCCATGCCACCGCGCACCTGGCCGATGCCTTCGAGCTGCGCCAGGACCTGGGCCGGCTGGAGCATTGCCTGACCCAGCTCGACGCGGCCAAGCGCAACAGCATCCTGTATGCCTACGTGGACGGCTGCTCGCACAGTGAAATCGCCGAGCGGCTGAAATCGCCGCTGGGCACCGTCAAGGCATGGATCAAGCGCGGCCTGAGCGCGTTGCGGGAGTGCATGGTATGAGCCCGCTCCGCGATCCTTACGAACTGGCCGGCGAATACGTGCTCGGCACGTTGCCGGCCGCAGAGCGGCGCGAAGTCGAGGCGGCACTGTCCGGCGACCCGGCATTGCGCGCCGCCGTGCAGTATTGGGAACAACGGCTGCTGCCGCTGGCCAGCCTTGCCGACGCGGTCGAACCGTCGGCCGCGCTGTGGCAGCGCATCGAACGCAGCACGGCGCCTGAATCGGTAACGGCAGCGGTCACGGCAGGGGCAGCGCCGGCGACACGAAAGGCGGCGCCGAAGGCCGGCTGGTGGGACCGGCTCGGCCTGTGGCGCGGGTTGGCCGCGGGCGGCTTCGCGGCCGCCGCGATCATGGCGGTGGTGGTGGGCGTGCGCATGCAGGCGCCGCAAGCGCCGGGCTACATGGTGGTGCTGGCCACGCCGCAGAAGGCGTCGCCCGGCTGGGTGATCCGCGCCACCGGGCCGGACACGATCCGCCTCGAACCGCTTGTCGCGACGGCCGTGCCGGCGCAGCGCGCGCTGCAATTGTGGACCAAGGCCGACGGCTGGAAAGGCCCGGTCTCGCTGGGCCTCGTCACGCCGGGCAAGGCGGTCACCGTGCGGCTGGACAAACTGCCGCCGCTGCAGCCGAACCAGCTGTTCGAGATCACGCTGGAGCCGGAGCAGGGTTCGCCGATCGGTCGCCCGACCGGGCCGATCCTGTACATCGGCCGCGCCGTCAAGGTCATGTAGCGACCTTCCGGGCGCGGCCCGGGCGGCTTACCTGATCTGGATGGCGATGTCGCGCAAGCCGGGCGCGTTGTTGCCAACTGCATTGCCGATCACCGAGGTGGCCGGCGTTGCGGCGCCGTTGACCGGCGTCGCGGCGCCCGACATCAGGTCGATCCGGTACAGCGTGCTGGCCCCGGTGGCCGAGGTGCGCAGCGCCGCCAGTGCCAGCCCGTTGGCACCGCCGGCGATATCCATGCCGCCGTCGCCGACGGCATCCACGCCCAGCCGGCCCACGTCCACCAGCGTGCCATCGTTCGGCGGCGTCTGCATGGCCAGCACGTCGGTGGCAGTGTCCAGGTCATACAGGATCGTGGCGGTCGCGCCGGCAATGCTGTTGTTGTAGGCCGCCGCGGCGACCGTGGCCGCGCCGCTGGCGCGGTTGATGGCGCCATCGGTCGTCGTCGCGCCCGTGTCCACGTTGATGCGCAGGCTCTGGCCCGTATTGCCGATCACGCGCAGGCGGTCTGCCACCGGGTTGAAGTCGACCGCGAATGCCGTGCCGGCAATCGCCGTGTAGGGCGCCGTGCTGTCGGCGGCATCGGCCGCCAGCGTGGCCTTCGCGCTGGCCACCCCGGTGGCGGCGTCGATCGTCACGATGCGTGCCGCCGACGTCAGGCCGTACAGCATGCCGTCCTTCGGCCGGTAGTCGATGCCCAGCAGCGTTTCGCCGCCGTTCAGCCCCGTGATCGCCACCGTGGCGTCGATCGTGTTCGG
>DASVVD010000581.1:0-3040 GCA_036386715.1 Pseudoduganella sp. | reverse complement strand
GTCGAACCCCGACTTCCACTGGGCCGCCGTCACGGCCCCATGGATGGGCACGTCGATCAGCAGCCTGGCCTACCTGTCGGATCCGCGCTTCTCCGGCAACACCCACCTGCATACATTCGACAACTTCTACAATGGCAACGCCAGCGTGCCCAGCCTGGTGTTCCCGGATGTATCGGTGGCCACCGGTTTCCCGCAGAGCTATGCGGCGCTGCACCAGTACTACCAGATCCTGTGCCGGGAAGCGGCGGCGAGCGCCGGCACCGCGCCGAAGTGCGATGCATGGACGCCTGCCGCTTTCGGCAACAACCCGTCCGGCATCAATGAACAGTCGGAAAAGACCAAGGCGTTCTATACGCAGCTGCGCTTCGGCTGGGATGACCTGAAGATGCCGATCGACGGCAACGTGGGCGTGCGCTACGTGAAGACGGAAATGGATGCCAACGGCTACACGGTGTTCAACAATACCAGCGCCATCGTCAATCCGCCACAGACGCTGAGCGGCGTGCCGATCCCGAACATCCCGGTGTACTCGGCCGCGCGGAACTACGACAATTCGTACAGCAACGTGCTGCCGAGCCTGAACCTGCGGCTGAAGGCGCGCGACGACCTGCAATTCCGCTTCGCGCTTGCCCGGGCCATTTCGCGCCCGGACTTCTCGCAGCTGCAGGGCTACACGACGCTGTCGCAGTCGACGGACACGACGACGACCATCTTCCCGAACGGGCCGTCCAACACCAACGTCAACGCCGTGAACCAGACCGGTGAAGGCAAGGGCAACCCGATGCTGCGGCCGATCAAATCGGACCAGCTGGACCTGACGGGCGAATGGTACTTCGGCAAATCGAGCTCGATCACGCTGGCCATGTTCCACAAGCGCCTGAAGGACATCATCGTCAACCAGACGTACCAGTACCCGATCCCCGACGTGAACGGCCGGATGTACAATTTCAACGTCACGGCACCGGTGAACGGCGCTTCGGGCCGCGCCACGGGCTTCGAGGTCGCCTACCAGCAGTACTTCGACAAGCTGCCCGGCGCCTGGGCCGGCCTCGGCGTGCAGGCCAACTACACGTACGTGGACAGCAACACGAAACTGTCGACCAGCACGTTCACCGCGTACTGCAGCGGCGGCAACACTGCGGCCAATGTCAACCTGAACCAGAACGGTTGCGATACCAACGGCCAGGCCTTCGGCGACCTGCCGCTGCAATACCTGTCGAAGAATGCCTACAACCTGGCGCTGCTGTACGACTACGGCAAATGGTCGGCCCGCGCGGCTTGGAGCTGGCGCTCGAAGAACCTGCAGGGCGTGAACGTGAACGGCACGCGCGGCGGCGACGGCACGGATACCAATCCGAACAGCGCCACGCGCGGCGCCACCAACATCGGCTGGGCATTGCCGACGTGGGCGGACGACTACGGCCAGCTCGACGCTTCGGTTTCGTACCAGTTCAACGAACGCGTGCAGGTGGTCGTCGACGGCTCGAACCTGACCGACTCGACGTACAAGCAGCTGATGCAGCAGGGCATCGGCATGATGGGGCGCGCCTGGTTCAAATCCGGCCCGCGTTACTCCGCTCGCGTGAACTACTCGTTCTGACAGGGTGCTCATGAAAGCATTTGCCAAGCCGCTGTTCAAGACAAGCTTGCTGGCCGGTGCGTGCGCGATGGCGATGGTGGCTTCGGCCACCATCGCCGGCGAGCTGCCGCGCGTCGTATCGAAGGATGGCCGCCACGCGCTGATGGTCGATGGCGCGCCGTACCTGATCCTGGGCGCGCAGGCGCACAACTCCAGCAATTATCCGAAGGCGCTGCCGCAGGTGTGGGCCGCGGTGGCCGACGCGCAGGCCAACACGCTCGAGATCCCCATCGCCTGGGAACAGGTCGAGCCGGTCGAAGGCAAATTCGATTTCACCTTCCTCGATACACTGGTGAAGGAGGCGCGCGAGAAGAACGTGCGCGTGGCGCTGCTGTGGTTCGGCACCTGGAAGAACACCGGCCCGGGCTACCTGCCGGAATGGGTCAAGTTCGACAACAAGCGCTTCCCGCGCATGGTCGACAAGGACGGCAAGGACAGCTATTGCCACACGCCGTTCGGTGAAGAGACATTGAAAGCCGACCGCAAGGCTTTCGTCGAACTCATGAAACACCTGAAGCAGATCGATGGCGACAGGCAGACCGTGATCATGGTGCAGGTGCAGAACGAAGTGGGCACCTACGGCCTGGCGCGCGACCACGGCCCGGCCGCCCGCAAGGCCTTCAATGGCCCGGTACCGGCCGCCGTGCTGGCGAAACAGAAGGCGCCGGCTTCCGCCAGGACCTCGGGCAAGGCCAGCGGCACCTGGCAGGAAGTGTACGGCGACTACGCCGAACAGTACTTCCACACGTGGGCGATCGCCAACTACATCGAGCAGATCGCCAAGGCCGGCCGTGCCGTCTACGACCTGCCGATGTTCGTCAACAACTCGCTGCGCGATCCGGTCGAACCGCTGGCGCCGTGGAAGGGCAACTTCGCCAGCGGCGGCCCGACCTACGACGTGCTCGGCATCTACGAGGCGGCCGCGCCGCACATCGACGTTGCCGGGCCGGACATCTACCTGCACGAATCGGACAAGGTGGCGAAAACGCTGGAGCAGTTCCACACCAGGGACAATCCGCTGTTCGTGCCGGAAATCGGCAACTCGGAAGATTTCGCGCGCGTGGCGTTCGCCGTGTTCGGCCAGGGCGGCATCGGCTTTTCGCCGTTCGGCCTCGACTACTTCGAGTTCAGCAACTATCCGCTGGGCGCGAAGGCCACCGACAAGACCATGACCGCGCCATTCGGCAAGGTGTACGGCGCATTCCGGCCGATGATGCGCGAGTGGGCGAAGTGGGGCTTCGAAGGCCGCACTCGCGGCGTGTTCGAACATGACGACCGCAAGCCGCAGGACATCAGCCTGGACGGCTGGAAGGCTACCGTGAGCTTCCGGCAGCGCCAGTTCGGCGACTCGGCGGCGAAGGGCGACTACCTGGAAGGTACTGAAAAACCGAACGGCGGCCT
>DASVVD010000580.1:0-4086 GCA_036386715.1 Pseudoduganella sp. | reverse complement strand
GATGCGGCTGGCAATACCTGCTCGCTGGCCGACAATACCTACCGTTACGGTCCTTACCTGCGTCAAGGTATTCCCGTCCAGCCGATCGACAACAAATCCGACGTGGCTTTCACAAATACCGGCGCAGCGATCGTTGCCGATGACAAGACCGGCTGGGCCTTCGATGCAAAATCCGGCCAGTTCATCATGAACAGCACGAAAAAAGATCCGAACGACAAACTGTACGCCACGCACTGATCGACCGCATATGCGCAGGCGCCCACACCGAGGCTACACGCTGGCCGAAATGCTGGCCGTCTGCGCGGTGCTGTCGATCGCCGCCGTGGTGGCCATGCCATCGGCCCAGCCGGTGGCCGAATTCCGCGCCGACACGGCCGCCGGCGAAGTCGTGCTGGCGCTCCGCTTCGCCCGCGACGAGGCAATGCGAACCGGCGCGTCGCGGATGTTCAGCTGTGAGCCGCAACAGAACCGGATACTGGTCGTGGGCCTGGATACGAGCGTTGCGAACGAGACCAAACCTGGCCAGGCCGTATCTCAACCTGGCAGCCGGGCACCCTACTCGGTGCAATTGAATGCGGCGCCGGCGGGCAGCAACATGTCCCTCGCCAGCTGCGGTTTTGTATTCGACGACGGTACCACGGCCACGGCCGTGACCTTCGATGAAGCCGGCAATCCGGTGCGTGGTACCGGTTCCGCCGTCATGCGTGTGAAGACACTGAAAGCGGGAACGGTCCTGCTGGGCGCCGGCAACGTGACGCGCACGATCTCGGTCGACGTCACGGGCCGCGTTACAACCTCCTGAAGAAGCCAAGCACGATGTCGATAGCGTTTCCTTCGAGCCCCATGCAGCGGGCACCCGCCGGCATGACGCTGGTGGAAGCGGTGATCGCCTTGCTGCTGCTGTCGGTCTGCCTGGTGCCGGCCGCCAACGCACTGCGCGGCGCCATTGCCGCGCCAGGCAACACGGCGCTGGCGGGCCGCGACCTCGATTGCGTCAGCGCGCGCATGGAAAGCGTGCTGGCCGAACCCTATGAACGCCTGCTGGCGAAAGCCGGCACGATCACCGTTGCGTCCTCGTATTCCGCGGCGGCATCGGCCGCCTGCCCGGCGATCAGCGTGTTCATTGCCCGCTATGGCGTGGACAGCTCGTACACGCTGGGTACCAGCGGCGCGGGCGACAACCTGCTGTACGTCGGCGTGCGCCTGGCGGATACGAAAGCCGGCAACGGCTTTCCCCTGACCATGCTGGTGGCGCGATGAGCGTCCGGCATGGGCAGGCCGGCTTCACGCTGGCCGAATTGCTAGGCGGCCTTGCCATTGCCGCGATCCTGCTGATGCCGCTGGCCGACATGCTGCGCTCGGCGACCGAAAGCGCCCGCAGCGTGCGCTCCGCGCTCGACCTCAACAACGACGCACGGTTCGCGCTCGGCCGCATTTCCAGGCGGGCCAGCGCCGCAACCGCCGTGCCGGTCGGGGCCCGCCTCGCCCCCGCAGCCTTGCTGGCGCCCTTCGCCTACGCAACCGAAGGCACCGACCTGGTGGAAACCGACAAGCGCGTGACCCCGGCGCGCAAGAGCGTGATCGCCGCCAATGTGAAGGACTTCAGGCTCACTGCGCCGGAAGTCGTCGACGGCCTGCCACTGCTCACGGTCGAGATTACGCTGGGCGCGGACGTCAATGCCATTACGCGAACGCGCACCATCCGCATCGGGGCGCAGCCATGATCCGCAGGCAATCCGGCGCCCTGCTGCTGATGGTCGCCCTGCTGCTGGCCACCATTGCCGCGCTGTCGTTCGGCCTGAACCGCGCGGCCGGCATGGACGCGCTGTCGGTGAAGAGCGACTACGACGCGCGCGCCGCCGGCTATCTTGCCGAGTCGGCCGTTGCCGCGGCCAAGTGGGCCAACCAGGTCAAGGGCTGCACCAGCGAGGATATCCCGACGACGGCATTCGGGGCGGGCACCTTCAAAGCCACGGTGACAAAGAAGGCTTCCAAACGCATCGATATTGCCGCGACCGGCACCGTGGGCACCGATACGGTGCGCACGGTCACGCGCAACGAGGTGAACATCGTCGACTTCAACAAGAAAACGACCAGCACGGACCTGGCCGTTGCCGCTCTGGACACGACGATCGCCTATGGCAACTTCCGGCCCGACAGCGCAAGAACCGACCTGTCGCTGGTCTCCGGCACGGCGCACGCGCTGCTGTACTGGCCCGCCAGTGAAATCGCCAGCGATGTGCGGGTGCTGTCTGCCACGCTGATCCTCACGCAGAACGGGACGAGCGCCGTCGCCCGCCCGGTCGGCGTGCACCGGGTGACGACGCAATGGGATACCTATGCCATCTGGTCCGCGGCCCGCCCCTTTACAGGCTGGGCCGAGGTCAACTTCGGCGCCAGCGACTTCGCCGCCAGCGCCGTCGCCACCACGGCCGTTGCCGGTGCCGGCACCTATTCGTGGGACGTGACAAGCCTGGTCGACGGCTGGGTCACCGGGCGCCTGGCCAACTACGGCATGCTGCTGCGCCTGGCCAATCCCGGGCAATCCGCCACGTTCTACAGCCTCGATGCAGCAGCCGACAAGAACCGCCCCGTGCTGCGCGTCGTTACCACCAAAGCCTGCTGATGCAGTCACTTCACCTCATGAGAGCCAACATGCCATTTTTCGCCGCCCCGACCCCGCTGCGATCCGTGCTGGGCACCCTGCCGACGACCTGGTCGTCTACCCGGTTCACCGCGCAGGACCTTGCCGACTACGCAACGCCCCACATCGAACGCGACACCCGACAGGGGGTCGCCCTGCTTGCCGCCGCCGCCATGCTGTTCCTGGCCCAGGCCGGCGCGTTCGCCGCCTGGTTCGACCTGGGCCACGCCTATATCAACACCTACCTGCTGCTTGCCGCGCTGGCCCTGCACATCCGCATGTCGGCGGCGCGCGTGCGCGATGTGCAGGCACTCAACCTGCTGGCGATGGCCTTGCTGGTCATCTGCGCCACCGCACTCGTGCTGCTGGCGCGCGAGGCCGGCCGGCTGCACGTGATGGTGCTGCTGAGCGTGGCTGTGCTGCACATGCTGATCCCGCTGATGCCGTGGGGCCTGCGCGAAGCGTCGCTGACCAGCCTGGCCATCTATGCGATGTTCACGTCGCTGACGTTTTTCTCGCACCTGCGTTTTGGCGACGTGGAACCGTGGGCATTGCAGTTCACCATGCTCACGACATCGCTGCTCTCCCTGGCGCTGGTCTCGCGCGCGCTGGGGCTGCGCAAGCACGACCTGGCCATGCGCTTCGGGCTCGAACGCGTGAGTGCCGACATGGCGGCGCTGGCCGAACGCGACCATCTCACCGGCGCCTGGAACCGGCGCTTCCTCCAGCGTGGCTTCGACCGCATCGTGGCCGCGCACGCGCAGCGCGGCACCCCTGCCTGTTTCGGCCTGCTCGACATCGACCAGTTCAAGCCGCTCAACGACACTTATGGCCACCGCCATGGCGACCGCGTGCTGCAGGCGCTGGCCGCTGCCTTCGGCGAACTCGATGGCGAGCTGGAATGCCTGGTGCGCCTGGGCGGCGACGAGTTTGCCTTCATCATCGGCGGCGCGCCGGCGCCGGTGGCGCGCCTGCAGCGCATGCTGGCCGATGCGGCGGAGCGCGCAGTGGCATCCGCCGGGAACGCGGCACCCCCGCCGACCGTCAGCGCCGGCATGATCGTGCTGTGCGGCACCGGCGAGTGCACGCTCGATGCCGCCTATGCGCAGGCGGACGAACTGCTGTATGAAGCCAAGCGCGCCGGCGGTGCCCGCATCCGGCATGCGCTGGCGGGCAATCCGGCCGACGGCGCGTCGGCAGCGGTAGTGACGGCCGCGGCAGGCGTTGCGCCATGAACCTGCGCGGCCTCCTGGCAGGTTTTGCCGCGCAAGGCAGTCGGCCCGCGGTGCGGCCGATCGGCGCGGACTTTGCCGCCAGGCGCCTGAACCTGGTGCAGGCCGACGTGCATGACGGCCGCTGGCAGCTGCGTGCGGCGGCATCGGTGCCCTACCCGGTGCCGCGCGCCGAACTGCTTGCGGCGCCGAAGCAACTGGCCCGCTTCG
>DASVVD010000579.1:0-6434 GCA_036386715.1 Pseudoduganella sp. | reverse complement strand
GGCGCCGCAGCCAGCGCAGCGCCGCCTCGCCGTTGGCCGAGATCGCGGCCAGTGGCTGGTTGACTTCATGCGCGATCGATGCCGCCAGCTCGCCCAGCGTCGTCACGCGCGTGACGTGGGCCAGCTGCATGCGCGAATTGCGCAGCGATTCCTCGTGCTGCAGCAGGCGCGCCGTGGCCTGCGCGCCGGCGTGGGCGAGATAGCCGCTGATACCGATCGCGGCCAGGCTGACAGCGCAGCGGGCCAGCGACGAATTGTGCACGCCGAACCAGCCGGTGACCAGGTGGGCCGCCAGCGTCAGTACCAGGCACAGTGCCGTAACCGAGAGTATCCGTTGGGGCCACACGTGCACGGTGGCCAGCACCACTACCACGTACATGACGGCGATGGCGCTGTCCATCGACGTCAAGGCGTCGAGCGCGAAGATCGCTGCTGTCAGCAGCGCGATGGCCGCTTTTGGCAGGGCGGCGCGCAGGGTATCGGGCATAGTGGCGAAGTGGCAAGGGAGCAGACGACTGTCAGTTGCCGGCAGTATATGACGGCCGGTGCGCCATCCGGTCCTTGCAGCGCTGCGCTTCCCACCAATGGGGGAGGCGGTCATGCCGAGATCGGGGAGGACAGCGCCGCGGCGGCGGCTGGCGGCCGGTCGGCGCCGCCGGTCCTCTAGTAAACGTCGCGGCGGATGCGTCCCTCGGCAGCCAGCAGTTCCACGGTATCGCGCCCCAGCAGCTCGGCCAGCGCGGCATCCACGCCGCCGGCCATGCCCTGCAGGCTGCCGCAGACATATAGCACGGCGCCGTCGGCAACCCAGGCGCGCAGTGCCTCGCCACGGCTGCGCAGGCGATCCTGCACGTAGCCTTCGCCATCGCGCGAAAACACCAGGTCGAGTTCCGGCAGGAAACCTTCGGCGGCCCACCGTGCCAGCTCGCCGGCGCAGAGGGCGTCGAACGCGCGCTGGCGTTCGCCGAACAGCAGCCAGTTGCGGCGCCGGCCGGCGGCCACGCGGGCACGCAGGTGGCCGCGCAGGCCGGCCAGGCCCGAGCCGTTGCCGATGTAGATGCACGGCACGTCCGTGTCCACCGGTGCGAAGGCCGGATTGGCGAGCAGCCGGCAGCGCACCGCGGTGCCGGGCGCGGCATGCGCGGTCAGCCACCCCGAGGCGAGGCCGAGGCCCTGCTCATGCCGCACCTGGCGCACCAGCAGTGCGACCGCGCCGTCGGCCGGCAGCGATGCCACCGAGTAGCGGCGCGGCGCCAGCGGTTTCAGGACGGCGACGCAGGCCTGCGCCGAATCGAACGCATGGCCCGGGTCGGGCAATTCGCTCGCCGCCAGCAGGCTGGCAAGGCGGCCGCCGCCGGCGAGTGCGTCGCCATCCAGGCCGGACCGGTCCAGCCATGCCTGCACGACGGCATCGGCATGGCGCGCCTCGATCTCGACCAGCGCGCCGGGCAGCCAGTGGCCCGCATCGCCGGCCAGCCGGACTTCGAACAGTGGCGCGCCGAGGCTGCCTGGGTTGAGCAGCGTGCGTTGCGCCAGCACCAGCGATTGCCACGGTGCGGCGGCCGACGGTGCCGCCGCCAGTGGCGCAGCGCCCAGGCAGGCCAGTGCCGACGACCAGCGCGCCACGGCCGCTTCGTCGCCATTGTCCACCTCCACCGGTGCGAACAGCCGCATGCCGCCCAGCGCGGCCAGCCGGTCGTCCAGTGCGCGGCCGAAGCCGCAATACTGGGCATAGGTGCTGTCGCCCAGGGCCAGCACGGCATAGCGCAGGTGCGCCAGCCGCTGCGTGCTGTCGGCCAGCAGGCGGGCAAAGCGACGCGCGCCGTCCGGCGGCTCGCCTTCGCCATAGCTGCTGGCCACGAACAGCGCCTCGTGGTAGCGGCCCAGGTCCTGCGGCGCCAGTGCCGCAACCGGGCGCACGTCGGCGGGCGTGCCGGCGGCCTGCAGCGCGGCGGCGGTGCGCAGCGCCAGGCGCTCGGCCTGGCCGGTCTGGCTGGCGTAGGCGACCAGGATCGGATTGCCGGTCGCCGCAACCGCATGGCCGCCGCCATGACCGGCCACCAGGCGCCCCCGCTCGGCCCTTGCGGCCCGCGCCTGGCGCCGCCGTTTCAGGTACAGCATCCAGCCGGTAACGGCAAAGCCGGGCAGCGCGAGGCCGGCCAGCAGCATCGCGATGCGGCCCGGCAGGCCGAAATAGGTGCCGATATGCAGCGGGTAGATCGTCGTCAGGGCCCGCGCGCCCGGCGATTTCTGCGCATAGGGTTCGTTCTTCTTCAAGGTGCCGTCCGCGGCGATCGTCATCGCGCCGCGGGCCCGCGGATGGGGCGCGTCGGCCGCCAGCCAGGCCACCTGGATCGGGCCGCCCGGCTTGTCGGTAAAGCGCAGGAACGCCATTTGCCAGCCGGCGGCATTCCGGACGAAGGTCTGCCACGCGGGCGCCAGGTCGACCGGTACGGGACTGGCCCGCTTCGCGCCGGGTACCCTGGCAACGGGGTTTATCACCGGGCTAACTGCTTCGCGCGGCGGCCGCGTGACGCCGGCCCAGCCGTCCACCGTGCTGCGCACGGCATCGAAAGCCCAGTAGGCGCCGGTCAGCGTGAAGATCACGTAGGCGAGCAGGGCCCAGGTTCCGGCCACCGAATGCAGCGCCCACAGGAACGAGCGGCCTTTCAGCCGCGTGTCGATGGTCAGCCAGGTGTGCCAGTTGCCGGCGTTGCGCGGCCAGCGCAGGTACAGGCCGGACAGGGCCAGCCCCAGCAGGCACAGGGCCAGCGTGCCCGTGACCGGCTTGCCCGCTTCGCGCCCCAGCAGCAGCCAGCGGTGCAGCGACTCGATCCATTCGAACGCCGCTTCGCCGGCCAGTTGCGGCTGCAGCGTGCCGGTGTAGGGGTGCACGTAGACCGTTTCGCCGCGCGGCTGGCCGGGCAGCGGTGCCAGGCCCACGCGCGCCGCGGTGCCCGGTTCGGCATACACGATCACCGACGTGACACGCCGTTCCGGGTGCGCGCCGCGCACGGCCTGCGCCACCTGCTGCGGCGCCAGCGCCGGCGCGTTCCGCACCGGCATATGGCGCACGCCGGGATTGAGCAGGTCCAGCATCTCGTCCTCGAAGACCAGCAGCGCGCCCGTCACGCCGATCGCGATCAGCACGGTGCCGGCGGTAATGCCGATGAACCAGTGCAGCTGGAACCACACCTGTTTCCAGGTGGGCAGCACCAGGCGGCGTGGGGCAGGTGCAATGGCGGCGGTGGCAGTGTCGGTGGCGGGGAGGGAATCGCGTTTCATGATGACGGTCGGCAGGGCGGTTGCGCATTATAGTGGCGATCGCCTGCAAATGAGAATCATTATTGTTGACGGCCACTATTATTGCTGACCTGTGGCGCGAACCACGCGGCGACCCGGCAAAAAGATGGCCGGTATAATCGACGCTTTCCACAGCCGGGCCCGCACCAATGCCTCGACCCAAGGGCGTCACCCTCAGCCTGCGCCACCTGCTGATCCTGCTGACGGCAATCGGTTTCCTGCCGCTCGCCCTGCTCGGCACATGGGCCCTGATGGCGGCGGCCGAAGCACAGCAGCGCGAGCAGGACCGCTCGATGCTAGAGCTGGCCCGTGCGCTGTCGTCGGCCGTCGATGCCGAGCACGACGGTGCAGCCGCGGCGCTGACCGGCATCGCGCGCAGCCCGGCAATGCAGGCCGGCGACCTGCGCGCCTTCCACGATGTGGCGCAGCGGCAGGCTTCGGTCCAGCCCGAGTGGCTCGGCGTGATCCTGGCCGACGCGTCCGGAAACGCCGTATGGCGCACCATGGCGCCGCCCGACGCGCCGCCAGGCCCCGTGGTGGATCCGCAAAGCCTGGCCCGGGCGCTGGCCACGCGTGCGCCGGTGGCCGGCGGCGTGGGGCGGGGCAAGGGCGGCCGGCCGGCGTTCCCGGTGCGAGTGCCGGTCGAGCTTGCCGATGGCAAGCGCTATGTGCTGAGCGCCGTGATCGCTCCGGACCGCATCCTGAACGTGATCCGGCGCCAGCGCGCGCCGCATGACTGGGTGATTTCCGTGATGGATGGCAGCGCGCGGCGCGTGGCGCGCTCGCGCGACCATGATCGTTTCGTGGGCGGACCGGCCAGCGCCGGGCTGTCGCGGCTGCTGCGCAGCGGGCCCGAAGGCACCGGCGACTCGCACACGATTGAAAACGTCGCGGTGCGCACCGCGTTCACGACATCGCCGCGCTGGGGCTGGAGCGTGGTCGTCAGCGCGCCGACCGCCTCGCTCCGTTCGCCGCTGCTGCAGGGTGCCATGGTGTACATGGCCGGGCTGGCGCTCACCTTGGCCGGCTGCATCGCGCTGGCCACGCTGTTGTCGCGCCGCATCGTGCGCCGCATCGACCGCCTGGTGCGCAATGCCGCCGCCCTGGGCGACGGCGCGCCGGTGGCGGTGGAGCCTTCGCGCGTGCGCGAGATCGAAGCGATGGGCCAGGCGCTGGCCGCCGCCGCCGCGGCCCGCGACCGGCACGAGCGCGAGCGGTCCGACCTGCTTGCTTCACTGGAACGTGCCGTGGCATCGCAGGAGGAGGCACTGGCGGGGGCGCGCGAGGCCGGCCGGGCGAAAGACGAGTTCCTCGCCGTGCTGGGGCACGAACTGCGCAACCCGCTCAGCCCGATCGTGGCATCGCTCGACCTGATGGACCTGCGCGGCGAACCGGGTGCGCAGCGCGAGCGCGCCGTGCTGCGGCGCCAGGTCGCGCACCTGAAACGGCTGGTGGACGACCTGCTCGACGTGTCGCGCATCGCCTCGGGCAAGCTCGACCTGGACCTGCGGCCGGTCGACCTGGCCGACATCGCGCGGCAGGCGGTGGCCGCCGCAACCGGCCTGCGCGTCACGCTGCAGGCGCCAGAGGCGCTCTGGGTCACCGGCGACGACAGCCGGCTGGCGCAGGTGCTGGCCAACCTGCTGTCGAACGCGGGGCGCTTCGGCGGCGGCGAGGCCGTTGTCACGCTGACGGCGGTGACGCAGGCCGGGGCGGAGTCGGGGCAGCACCATGGCATGGCCCGGCTGGCCGTGAGCGACCGCGGCGCCGGCATGGAGGCCGGCCTGCTGGCGCGCATTTTCGAACCGTTCTACCAGGCGCCCCAGCAGCTGGCCCGGCGCACCGGCGGGCTCGGGCTGGGCCTGGCGATCGTGCGCAAGATCGTCGAATTGCATGGCGGCCACGTGTCGGCGCACAGTGACGGGCCGGGCAAGGGCAGCACGTTCGAGGTGCTGCTGCCGCTGGCCCGGCAGGTCGCCGCGCCGGTGGCACTGCCGGGTCCGCCGGTACCCGCCGGCCTGCGCGTACTGCTGGTCGACGACAACGAGGACGCGGCGCTGGCCAGTGCCTCGATGCTGCGCCACATCGGCCTCGACGTGCAGGTGGCCCACACCGCGCACGAGGCGCTGGTGGCCTATGGCGACGGGCCGGTGGATGCCGCGCTGCTCGACATCGGCCTGCCCGACATGGATGGCTACGCGCTTGCCGTGGCGCTGCGCGATGCCGCCGCCGGCCGCGCGCTGCGGCTGGTGGCGCTGACCGGCTATGGCCAGAAGGGCGATGTGGCGCGGGCGTCGGCCGCGGGTTTCGACCTGCATCTCACCAAGCCGGCATCGCTGGACGACCTGCGGCGGGCCCTGGAGCTCCACGGGTCGGAAATCTCCTTGTCCCGCACAGGCTCCTGATGGCCTGATGCGTTGTGAAAAACGCAAATAGTGCGCGTCGCTTTCAGGCGGCTTGGTGTACCATGTGCGGTTTCCTGTCAATGGAGTAACGGCATCATGGCGGAACGCGGCACCAAGCGGTCGCGCGCTGACACAACGACAGCTGCGCGCGTGGAGGATGCTTTGAAGATGGTCGAGGCCGATGGTATCCATCCGGCACTGGAATTCATGCAGCAGGCCGGCGTGCCGCGCGAGATCGCGCTGCGGGTGCTCTGCGCACCGCAATTCCACCGGCACGGCGAGCGCCGCCGCGAGCCCCGCTGAGTCCTTGCCATCACGCCCTGCGCGCGCCGGCAGGCTTGCATTTCCTTCCTCGACCTAGGTCCAGTCCTACGCTGTGCAGGACGGCACTCCGACTGTCATGCCACAACGTCCAGCCTACAATGAGTCTGGCCCGCACTGGCGGGTTCCGTCAACCTGACTCGAGGAGTATCCGATGGCAACGATGAATGGCGGCTCGGCCGACGTGGTCGCGCACAAGGCTATGAATGCAGTGGACTGGATTGCAATGGTCCTCCTGATCGTGGGTGGCATCAACTGGGGGCTGGTAGGCCTGATGCAGTTCGACCTGGTCGCCGCGATCTTCGGCGAACAGACGACGGCATCGCGCATCGTGTATGCGCTGGTCGGCCTCTCCGCGCTGTACGGGATTTACCTGGCCGCGAAGAAGCTGCCCAATCATTGATT
>DASVVD010000578.1:0-1587 GCA_036386715.1 Pseudoduganella sp. | reverse complement strand
CGACAGTTTCCATGTCCGCTTGCCATCCGTCCAGGCGATCCTGCCGTGATGGGGAAGGACAGCCAGCAATGCCTGCGTTTGTCCAGGCGTCAGCCGCGCGGTCCATTGCCCCTGCGCGAGCGCGACCTGTCCCACCGGCTTCGCGTCGACCAGCATCGTCAACGACAGTGGGTCGGGATCGGTATTCTCCACGCCGCCGTGGCCGATCTGGAACTCGCCCAGGACAGGCTGGTCCGGGCCGGCTTGCCGGGTCAGGAGAACCGACATTGGCAACGCCTCGTCCGCGGCGCCATCGTCCTCGCCGCTGTCGTCATCGGCATCGGCATCGGCATCGTCACCATCGTCCGGCAGGGGCTGATAACCGGCGGCGCGGCACGTACGCGTGTTATCGCAGGCGAGTTCCCAGTCGTGATGGGAGAAAGCGATACCGTGCGGCTCGCCCGCCACGGCGGCGGCGCTCGCCATGAGCAACGCGAACGTCGCGCAACCGGCGCGCCGGTTCATCCTGGCGTTCCATCAGCATGAACAGGATTTTTCATGCGATGCACTGGCTGAGGCAATGGCTCCATTTCAATGCCCACCCTTGGGCCGATAGCATCCGTTACCACTTTTCACCTGGCTCTCCCTGCCCCGGCAGCAGGCCGGCAATCGCCCCCAGCAGCACAGCCTGCTGGTACGGCTTGCCGAAATAGGCGTTCACGCCCAGTTCCAGCGCCAGGTTGCGGTGCTTGTCCGCGCTGCGCGACGTGATCATGATGATCGGGATCTCGCTCGTGGCGGCATTGGCGCGCACGTTGCGCGTAAGGTCGAAGCCATCCATGCGCGGCATCTCGATATCGACCAGCATCAGGTCCGGCCGGCGCGCGGCGAGCTGCTCCAGCGCGTCCACGCCATCTTTCGCCAGCAGCACCGTGTAGCCTTCGCGTTCCAGCAGGCGCTGCGTGACCTTGCGCACGGTGAGCGAATCGTCGACCACCATGATGGTGCCCCGTGCCGCCTGAACTGCCGGTACCGGCGCGGGCGGCCGGGATTCCTGCGCCGGCTGCTGCGCCACGTGCCGGGCCAGCTCGACCGGGTTCAGGATCAGCACGATCTCGCCGGAACCCAGCACGGTGGCGCCGGCGATGCCGGGCACGCGGGCCAGCTGCGGCCCGGTGTTCTTCACCACCACTTCGCGGTTGCCGAGCACGTCGTCGGCGCGCAATGCCAGGCGGTCGGTGCCGGCGCGCAGCACCAGCACCTGCACCGAGCGTTGCGCCGGCGGGCTGGCGTGCGGGTCGCCGAGCAGCGCCGGCAGGTAATGCAGCGGCAACGACTGGCCGGCCACGTCGATGCGTCCGGCAGCGTCGTCCAGCACCGCGGCCTTGACCTGCAGTACCTGTTCGACCAGCGCGGAGGGCACGGCGTGTGTCCTGCCGCCGGCGGCCAGCAGCACCACTTGAGTAACGGCAAGCGTCAGCGGCAGGTGGATCGTGAAGCGCGTGCCCTGCCCCGCCGTCGTGTCGATGTCGATCCGGCCGCCCAGCGACTGCGCTTCGGAGCGCACCACATCCATGCCCACGCCGCGGCCGGCCAGTTCGGTCAGCG
>DASVVD010000577.1:0-11670 GCA_036386715.1 Pseudoduganella sp. | reverse complement strand
CATGGCATGGGCCCTGGTTTACCCGATCGTCCTGCTGATCAACATGCACCGGATGCTCGGAGTCGTCGGGGTCACCATGGGCGAAGTGGCGCTATGCATGCTGCCGGCAGTGCTGTCCGCTGCCGCCATGTGCGCCGCCGTGGCCGGCGTGCACGGCCTGCTCGACGCCATGGCCGACCGCCGTATTGCGCTGGCGATCCAGGTCGGCGCCGGCGCTGTTGCCTACGTGGCGGCCAGTTGCCTGCTCAACCGCGCCGCGGTTGCCCAGGTATGGGGAATGGTGCGGCGCAAGCGGCAGGTGGCCTGATGCCTTCGCACCGCGTGCGCATCCTGCCGAAGCAGTTCGAGTTCGATGCGCAGGAAGGCGAAACCCTGCTGCGCGCGGCCGAGCGCGCAGGCATCCGCATGCCCAGTTCATGCCGCAACGGCACCTGCCGCACCTGCCTGTGCGGCAGCGATGGCGGTCCGGTACGCTACCTGGTCGAGTGGCCCGGCCTGTCGCGCGACGAGCGGCAGGCGCACGACGTGCTGCCGTGCGTGGCAGTGGCCGAGGGCGACATCACGCTGGTCGTACCGGCCGCACGCCGCCTGCCGCAAGTACCGTCCTAAAGCAGTGCCGGCGTCCCGTGCTGGCGCGCCGCGCACCAGCAGTGTGATCAACGCGCGCAGGGCAACCGGGGTATGACACGAGGGTCGATTTCCCGGCCGCGCCGCGCCTGCAGGCGACGGCAAGTCAGCCGATGCTGTCCGGTGGGCTGTCACGATTGCGCAGGCGGGACAGCAGCGCCTCGGCCTGCCCGTTCAGCGGCTGGCCATTGCGACGCAGCAGTTGCACGTGCAGCACCAGGTTTTCCAGGACCAGCTTGGCGGAAACCGCCAGCAGCGTGATCTGGCGGTCCGTCTCGCTGAACGATTCCATCGCATCGGCCATTTCGCACAGGTGGTTGGCCACGATGCCACGCAAGTCGTTCTCGTCGAACGGCAGGTCGGCGAAATCGATCGGATCTTCCTGCTCCACTTCCTGCATCAGTGTTTCCAGTTCCTGCTGGGTGATCGACATTGGCAGCTCCTGTGTTGCTTTCCATCGGTCCGTAAGGCATTGTAGGCCAACCTGCACGGCAACCGCGCCAGTATCGCTGCACCGGCGGGTGGTACCAGGCGGGTTCAGCTGATCTCGCTGCCCCAGTAGCACAGGAACATGTCGACGGCCGTTTCCACCACGGCTGCCTGTTGCGCCTCGTCCAGCTCGGGCTGGCCCATCGCCACCTGGGGCCAGAAGGCGAATCCTTTCACCTGGCCCTGCAGTACATTCGCCATGAACGCCGCATCGCCGGCTTTCAGCTTGCCGTCGGCCTGGGCGGCACGCAGCAGCACCAACGCGCCTTCATCCTTTTCGGACAGCTTCGCCACCATGCTGCGTGCCCGTTCCGGCGTATGGATCGCCTCGGCGATCGCCACGCGTGCCAGGTCGAGGAAATACGGGTCGCGCAGCAGCGCCATCTTTTGTCCCAGCAGCTCCAGCAACTGGGCGCGCAAGGGCCGGTCCGGCCGGTAAGGCGCCACACTGTCCGCCATGCTGCATGCCCACAGCTCTTCCAGGATCTGCGCGAACAGATCGTCCTTGCTGGGAAAATGGTTGTAGACGGTGCGTTTCGATACGCCGGCCGTGGCTGCCACGCGGTCCATCGACGTGGCATCGAAGCCGTTGGCGCGAAATTCGGCGATCGCTGCCTGCACGATGGCGGCACGCTTGCGGTCGGTAAGGCGGTCGGGAAGGCGAGTCGTGGTCATGCGGGCATTCTACACTGGGTAGTTTACTTTTCGAAGATGTCGGGGTAGACTTAGAACTACACTGTGTAGTGTACTTATTGTGTCATTGTTCAGATGCCAGTTGCCGACCAGGAGCTTTCAATGCAACCGACCGCCAGTCACGTTTCGCCGCAAATCCAGAATGGCCGTTTCCGTAACCCGGCGCGGATGCAACGCAGCTCACTGACCAAGACGCTGCGCATCGTGTGGCGCGCCTTGTTCGACAAGCCGCCCGGCACGGTGCCGGCCATGCCGATTCCGGTCCAGGCAATGACGCGCGCC
Organism: Pseudoduganella sp.; assembly: GCA_036386715.1. GTDB lineage: Bacteria > Pseudomonadota > Gammaproteobacteria > Burkholderiales > Burkholderiaceae_D > Rugamonas. Next base: position 9,579 of record DASVVD010000577.1, on the reverse strand, counting down.
GCCATCGAGGCGGCGCCGGACCAGACGGTGTGGCGGCTCGGGCACTCGACCGTGCTGCTCAAGCTCGAAGGCGGCCTGTGGCTGACCGACCCGGTGTTCGCGCGGCGGGCATCGCCGTTCAGCTGGCTCGGCCCGGCGCGCTTCCACGCGCCGCCATTGGCCCTGGATGACCTGCCGCCGCTCGAAGGCGTGATCCTGTCGCATGACCACTACGACCACCTGGACCGTGCCGCCGTGCTGGCGCTGGCCGGCAAGACACGGCATTTCGTGGCGCCGCTCGGTGTCGGCGACCGCCTGGTGGCATGGGGCGTGCCGGCCGGGAAGGTGCGGCAGCTGGACTGGTGGCGCGCCATCCGGCTCGGGAACGTCGAGCTCACATGCACGCCGGCCCAGCATTTCTCGGGGCGCGGCCTGGCGGACGGCAACAGCACGCTATGGTGCTCGTGGGTCATTGCCGGCAGCGCGCACCGGGTATTTTTCAGTGGCGACTCCGGCTACTTCCGCGGTTTCAAGGCGATCGGCGACCGCTTCGGCCCATTCGACCTGACGATGATCGAAACCGGTGCCTACAATGAAGACTGGCCGGACGTGCACATGCAGCCGGAACAGACGCTGCAAGCCCATATCGACCTGCGCGGCAACGTGCTGTTGCCGATCCATAACGGCACATTCGATTTGGCCTTCCATGCGTGGCAGGAGCCGCTGGACCGCATCGCCGCGCTTGCCGACGCGGGCGGCCAGCGCCTCGCCACGCCCGTGATCGGCCAGGCCATCAGCCTGGCCGCGCCGCACGTCGACGAGCGCTGGTGGGTCGGCGCTGGCGGGTAAGTGCCGGTGGTAAGCTCCCCGTTGTAAGCTGCCGGTCGTGCCCCGATCACGTATAGTGCCGGATGGCTGGCGGCGGCATGCTGCCCTGCCGCCACATGGCAACCCATACGGACAGGCAAAAGCATGATCGATACAGGAATACAATACGGGGCCGACGATGGCCAATGAGCCCAGCAATGAACAGTCGGCCATCCTGCGTTCGCGCGCGAACGTCATCCTGATCGATGCGGTTGCCGGTTCCGGGAAAACCACCACGTTGAGCATGCTGGCAAGGGATGCCTGCCAGCATGGCATGCCCGCCGCGGCCATCAGCTGCCTCGCGTTCTCGACCGGCGCGAAAAAACGCTTTGCCCGCAAGCTGGCCGAAGAGCGTGCGCCATCGGGCATCGCCCCCGCCACGCTGGGGGAGTTTGCCCAACGCCACCTGCGCAAATTGCAGTCGGTCGGCCTGCTCGACATGCCGCTGCCGATCGGCCCTGGCCAGGTGCGCGACCGCCTGGTGGACGCTGCGGAAAGTGTCTGGCAGCGCCATGCCGCCAGAGGAACCGCGACGCAATTCGATTTCGGCATCGAGCAAAGCCGCGACCGCATCGACCACCTGCTGCAGGTGCTGCGCGAACTGAAGGCGAAACTGCTGACGCACGGGTTCGGCGACGACGACTTTGGCGCCATCGGGCAATTCGCCATCGCCGACGAGCTCGATCTTCCTGTGGAAATCATCGAGATCTGCGCGGCCTACGAACGGCTGCGCGAACCGGAGCCTGGCGAGTTTGCCTGGCAAACGGAGGACGATTTCGTGCCCGATCTCGTGCGCGTGCTGGAATGCCAGCCCGCCGCGCTGGCACACCTGTGGCAGTCCTCGCTTTACCTGGTCGACGAGTGGCATGACGTGAATGCCGCCGAATTCAGGCTGGTCGCCATGCTCAAGCAGCGCGCCCGGCTCGTCGTGGTTGGCGACCGCGACCAGGTGATCGATGCGGCGCGTGGCGCCGAACTGCGTTTTTCGACCGAGCTCTTCATGGCCACCTGGCGCGACGCCGAGCGTCTGCCCCTGCACCGCTCCAGGCGGTTTGGCGCGTCGGTGGCGCGTTCGGCCTCCAGGTTGACGTCCCGCCCGGTGGAATCGATCGAAGGCCTGCACACGGTGCAGCACAAGGTCGACTACGATCCATCGTCGCCAATGCACTGCGCGCAGGCCGTGGCCTTGCACGTCCAGTCGCTGCACGCGGCGCACCACGATGTCAGCCTGGCCGATATCGCCATCGTCACGCGCGACGACGATCAGAGCATCGACATCGAAAACGCACTGATCGACGCGCAGATTCCTTACCAGTGCGAAGGCATCGTTTCCTACCTGTTGCGCCCCGAGATACTGTTCATGCGCGCATTGCTGCACATTGTCGGCGGCGCCTACGACACGCTGGAAAAAGACCCGGAAACGGTCCGCGCAATGGTCACCGCGCTGGCCGCGTTCGTCTCGATGTCGGCGGACCCGCACAGCTTCGACAGCAGCTACCTGCAGGTCACGCAGGCGGCACGCCACGATCCTCTGGCGCAGGCAGTGGAAACCGTGGCAGCCACGCCGTCTTCCCTGCAGTGGTTCTTCGACGGCATCGTGGTACGGCCGCAGGATGGCGACAGCGTGCTGACGCGCAACTGGAAAGCCAGGTTTTCCGCCTGTGTTGCCGCGCTTGCGGAACGCCGGGAAAGCCTGCGCAGCGCCGCCGATGTGCTGCTCGCCGTGCAGTCGATGGTCGACCTGCCCGCAGCCGTCAGCCGGGCGGTGCCGCGCCGCAGCGAGGCCGACGCGGCGATGCGTTCGATCGCGCACTTCATCGATTTCGCCAAGGCTTATGCCGACAGGCCCCTGGCGAACTTCCTGGCGGAGCTGCGAGAACGGCAGGCCAGGCTGTCGGCGCGCACCAGGAACAACCGCTATCGCGCCCAGCTGGTGCTGACCACGGTCAGGACGGCCAAAGGCCAGGAATGGGATCACGTGATCCTGCCGTATCTGCAGCAGGGCGAATTCCCGCGCGGTGCCGACCTGGCCGAGGAGCGCCGCTTCCTGTACGTGGCGATGACACGGGCAAAGCTGAGCCTCACGTTGTGCGAGCCTGGCGAAGCATACCGGCAGATGTGGAGCCCACTATTGCATGGCAGCGTGGCGCGGGACGGCATGGGGCGGCCGGCAGCGTGACCGCTTCGGTAAAGGCCGCTGCAAAGGTAGCGCGAGCGAAGGTCCGCGCCGGGTCGTCAGGACAGGCGGGTCTCCCGGTCAGGCCAGGATCAGGCGGTTGATATAGCGGTCGAAGGGAAACGCATCGGCACAGGGTTCCGGCTCGTACACGTAGGCGTAGCTGCGAAACAGCGAGTACTGGATCTGCAGCATCAGGCGCGGCTTGAGGGTGGGGGGCGTGCCTTTGTGCACGCCCGCGGTGTCCACGGCGAAGCCGAAACCCCGTTCGCCGGTTGCCGTGATGAGGCGCTCGTCGCCATATTCGCGGCTGATCTCGCCGTCGCTCTGGATCTTCAGCCGCACCGGCGCGCGGGTCTTGTGTGTGCCGCGCACGTAGACGTGAGGGCCATCGCCCGGTCCCACGTCCGTCAGGTATACCAGCACCTTGAAATAGCGCCAGTCTTCCGAATCGCGATGAAACGTCTGCAGGTCCGAGCGCAGGCCGGGCGTGGGAAACGACCAGCGCACGCCCAGTTGCGAAATCGTGGGCTTGCAGCCGATGTAGCGCTCGGCCAGTTCCAGCAGCCGGCTGTCGTTGGCCAGTGCCATGATGTGGGGGCAGCGCACGATGTCGCGCAGGCTGTACTCGGCCAGCCGCGCCGCCGGCGGCACATGCGCCAGTGTGAAGGTGGAGCTGGCGTCCTGCCGGTCCGTCATTGCCTTGTCGGCGAACCAGGCATGGATGTCATCGCACTGGTTCGTGCTGAGCACGTTGCCCAGGCCTACGTAGCCTTCCGCGTGCAGCCGGTCCAGCAATGGCAGCTGGGCTGGCGCCGCAACGCGCGGCGAATTGCCGTGCCGCGCACGTACCCAGTTGCGGAACATGCGCACGCATAGTCCGCGCAGCGGCGGTGAAACGGTAAGACGCTGCAGGTAGTATAAAAAGCTGTTTGCAGGTTTGAAGCCGTAACCCGGCGTCAGTCTTGCATATCTCATATCGGTCACCACCGGGCCAAGGACGTGAGATATGAAGTTAGCTTTGGGGAAGATTACGGTATTGATTCTCAGCAGTAGCCGCACGGCATGCCGCGCCTTGCAGGGTGGAGGATGTGACGCAAGTCAAAAGGCTGCCAGGCACGTCAACCGCGCCCGGCAGCCACCGGTCTTGCAGATTACGCTTGCAGATTGCGCTTACATATTGCGCCGATACTGGCCGCCCGTTTCAAACAGCGCCGTGGTGATCTGGCCCAGCGAGCACACGCGCACCGCATCCATCAGCCGTGCAAACACATTCTCGTTGTCGATCGCCGCCTGCTGCAATGCGGCCAGCGCGGCTGGCGCATGATCGGCATGGCGGGCATGGAAATCGGCCAGGCGCTGCAGTTGCGACTGCTTTTCATCGTCCGTCGAACGGGCCAGTTCGATCATCTGCGGTGCTTCGCTACCCTGCGGATTGCGGAACGTGTTGACGCCGATGATCGGCAGCGAGCCGTCGTGCTTCCTGTGCTCGTAGAGCAGCGATTCTTCCTGGATCTTGCTGCGCTGGTAGCCGGTTTCCATTGCGCCCAGCACGCCGCCCCGTTCGGCGATGCGTTCGAATTCCTGCAGCACGGCTTCTTCCAGCAGATCGGTCAGCTCGTCGATGATGAACGCACCCTGGTTCGGGTTTTCGTTCTTCGCCAGCCCCCATTCGCGGTTGATGATCAGCTGGATCGCCAGGGCCCGCCGCACCGATTCGTCGGTGGGCGTGGTGATCGCTTCGTCGTAGGCGTTGGTGTGCAGCGAGTTGCAGTTGTCGTAGATCGCGATCAGCGCCTGCAGCGTGGTGCGGATGTCGTTGAAGTCGATTTCCTGTGCGTGCAGCGAACGGCCGGAAGTCTGGATGTGGTATTTCAGCTTCTGGCTGCGCTCGTTGGCGCCATACTTGTCGCGCATCGTCACGGCCCAGATGCGGCGTGCCACGCGGCCCAGCACCGTGTATTCCGGGTCCATGCCGTTGGAGAAGAAGAACGACAGGTTCGGTGCGAAGTCGTCGATGTGCATGCCGCGCGCCAGGTAGGCTTCCACGAACGTGAAACCGTTCGACAGCGTGAACGCCAGCTGCGAGATCGGATTGGCGCCCGCTTCGGCGATGTGGTAACCCGAGATCGACACCGAATAGAAGTTGCGCACGCCGTGGTGCACGAAGTATTCCTGGATGTCGCCCATCACCTTCAGCGAGAATTCGGTGCTGAAGATGCAGGTGTTCTGGCCCTGGTCTTCTTTCAGGATGTCGGCCTGCACCGTGCCGCGCACGTTCTGCAGCACCCAGGCACGGATCTTTTCCGCTTCGTCGGCGGTGGGCTGGCGGCCGTTCTGCGCCACGAATTTATCCAGCTGCTGGTCGATCGCCGTGTTCATGAACATCGCCAGGATGGTTGGCGCCGGGCCGTTGATCGTCATCGATACCGAGGTGGACGGCGCACACAGGTCGAAGCCGTCGTACAGTACCTTCATGTCGTCGAGCGTGGCGATCGACACGCCGGAATTGCCCACCTTGCCATAGATGTCGGGCCGCGGCGCCGGGTCGGCGCCATACAGCGTGACGGAATCGAAGGCGGTCGACAGGCGCTTCGCATCAAGCCCTTCGGACACCAGCTTGAAGCGCCGGTTGGTGCGGAACGCATCGCCTTCGCCGGCAAACATGCGCGTGGGATCCTCGCCTTCGCGCTTGAAGGCGAACACACCGGCCGTGTACGGGAACGAACCGGGCACGTTTTCCAGCATCAGCCAGCGCAACTGCTCGCCATGGTCCTCGTATTTCGGCAGCGCCACCTTGCGGATCCTGGTGCCGGACAGCGTTTGCTGCACCAGCGCCGTGCGGATTTCCTTGTCGCGGATCCGCACCACGTATTCGTCGCCGGCGTACGCGGCCTGCATGTCCGGCCACATCGCCAGCAGCTTTTTCGCGCCGCCGTCCAATGCGTGGTCGCGCTCGGCAATCACGTCGTCGAAATCCACGCACTTGCCGGCGTCGGACAGCATGCGCCTGGCTTCCGTCAATTGCTGGCGTTCGCGCGCCAGCACGGCTTGCCGGTGCACCTGCCGGTGGTAGCCGCGTACCGTGTCGGCGATCTCCGCCAGGTAGCGGGCGCGCGCCGGCGGCACGATCACGTTCTTGCCGGAGGAGAAGCGCACGTCCACGCGCGGCAGCTGCCCGGGCTGCGCACGCAGGCCGAAGCCGGCCAGCTTCGGCAACAGGCCCTGGTACAGGGCGGTCACGCCATCGTCGTTGAAGCGCGAGGCCTGCGTGCCGAACACCGGCATGGCGTCCGGCTGGAGGGTCCACAATTCGCGGTTGCGCTGGTACTGTTTCGCCACGTCGCGCAGCGCATCCTGCGCACCCTTGCGGTCGAACTTGTTGATCGCGATGAAATCCGCGAAGTCGAGCATGTCGATCTTTTCCAGCTGCGTGGCGGCGCCGAATTCCGGCGTCATCACGTACATCGACACATCCACGTGCGGCACGATCGCGGCGTCGCCCTGGCCGATGCCGGAGGTCTCCACGATCACCAGGTCGAACCCGGCCACCTTGCATGCCGCGATCACGTCCGGCAGCGCCTGCGAGATTTCCGAACCGGCCTCGCGCGTGGCCAGCGAGCGCATGAACACGCGCTGGCGCCCGTTCCAGGGATTGATCGCGTTCATGCGAATGCGGTCGCCCAGCAGCGCACCGCCGGACTTGCGGCGCGACGGGTCGATCGAGATCACGGCGATGTTCAGCGCATCGCCCTGGTCGAGGCGGATGCGGCGGATCAGTTCATCGGTCAGCGACGATTTGCCGGCGCCGCCGGTGCCGGTGATGCCGAGCGTCGGCACGGCCAGTGCATCGGCGGCGGCCGCCAGTTGCCGGCGCAGCGCCGGATCGGCCTTGTCGTTCTCCAGTGCCGTGATCAGCTGCGCTAGCGGGCGATGGCGATCCGCCATGTCGCCCACCTGCAGCGGCGCAAGCGAGGCAGGGGAATACTGCGACAGGTCGATGTCGCACTGCCGCACCATCCAGTCGATCATGCCGGCCAGCCCCATGCGCTGGCCATCCTCCGGGCTGAAGATGCGGGTCACGCCGTAGGCATGCAGTTCGGCGATCTCGGCCGGCACGATCACGCCACCGCCGCCGCCGAACACCTTGATGTGCGCGCCGCCGCGCTGGCGCAGCAGGTCGATCATGTATTTGAAGTATTCGACGTGGCCACCCTGGTAGCTGGAGATCGCGATACCCTGCACATCCTCGGCCAGCGCCGCCGTCACCACTTCGTCCACGGAGCGGTTGTGCCCGAGGTGCACCACCTCCACGCCGTGCGACTGCAGGATGCGCCGCATGATGTTGATCGAAGCATCGTGGCCATCGAACAGCGAGGCAGCGGTCACGAAACGCACTTTGTTGGCCGGCCGCGGCGCTTGTGCATCGGCGGCAAGTGTCTTGGCGGAAGTCAGATCGTTCATGGTATCCCTGAGAATTCTGGCGGATCGCAGTGATCCGGTTATGTGATGCGAGTGTCCTACGGCCCTTACGCACATTACGTTAACGTAAACGTAAATATAAACGTAAAGCCAGGTGCCAATCCAGCGATGTTGCTGAAAGAATGCGGTGCAGGCCGCAACGGCCTGTCACCGCATTCTTCAGGCGGCGTGCTGCCGCGAGCCGCCGAAAGCGGCCAGCAGCCGGGCCTGCTCGGCGTGATAAGCGGCCACGGCCTTTTCCTTGACGTGCCCGAAGCCGCGGATCTTGTCCGGCAGCGCGGCCAGTGCCACGGCGGTGTCGTAGTTCTCCGCGGTCAGGCCGGACAGCACTTCGGCCAGCGTCTGCCGGTATTGCGTGATCAGCGCGCGTTCCATCTTCCGCTCGGCGGTGCGGCCGAACAGGTCGAACGGCCCGCCACGCAAGCCCTTGAGCCTGGCCAGCACCGCGAACGCCTTCCATGTCCATGAACCGTATTCGGCTTTCACCAGGTGGCCCTGGGCATCCTTTTTCGCGAAGACCGGTGGGGCCAGGTTGAACTTCAGAGTGAAGTCGCCGTCGAACTGGCTCTTCAGCTGTTCGACGAAGCGCCCGTCCGTGTACAGCCGCGCCACTTCGTATTCATCCTTGTAAGCCATCAGCTTGGCCAGCGATTTCGCCACCGCCAGCGTCAACCGCATGGTTTTCCCGGCGGGAAGACCCAGCGCGTGCTCGCGGTCGCGCACCTGCTCGACGAACTGCTGGTACAGGCCGGCATACGCGGCATCCTGGTAGCCGGTCAGGAATTGCACGCGCCTGGCGATGACCGAGTCCAGGCTCTGCGGCATCTGCAGCACGACCGGCTGCGCGGGCGTGGCAATCAGCCCGACCCGTTTCACGTCCACCGCCGCGCGCCGGCCCCACAGGAAGCTCTTCTTGTTCGACTCGACCGCCACGCCATTCATCTCGATCGCGCGCAGCAGCGCCGCTTCGGTCAGCGGAATGCGGCCACGCTGCCATGCATAGCCCAGCATGAACAGGTTGGCCGCGATCGAATCGCCCATCAGCCCGGAGGCCAGTTTCGTCGCATCGACGAAGTCGGCCGCATCCGCGCCGCCCACCGATTCCTCGATCAGCGCGCGCACGTCGGCCGTCGGGTATTCCCAGTCGGCATCCTGCGCGAACGTGCCGGGCGGCTGCTCGTGCAGGTTGACGACGGCCAGCGTGCGGCCCGGCCGCATCTTCGACACGGCATCGGCCGCACCGGTGGTCAGCATGTCGCAACCCAGCACCAGGTCGGCCTCGCCGGTGGCGATGCGCTGCGCCCGCAGGTGCGCCGGCGACTGCACGATCTTCACGTGCGAGGTGACGGAGCCGTTCTTTTGCGACATGCCCGTCATGTCCAGCACCGAAGCGCCCTTGCCCTCGAGGTGCGCCGCCATGCCCATCAGCGCGCCCACGGTGATCACGCCGGTGCCGCCGATGCCGTTGATCAGGATGTTGTATGGTTGCCCGCAGGCCGGGATCATCGGCTCGGGCAGGGCGCCCCAGTCGTCGCCGGCCGTCTTGCCGGCCTTTGATTTCTTCAGCGTGCCGCCCTCCACGGTCACGAAGCTGGGGCAGAAGCCTTTCACGCACGAGTAGTCCTTGTTGCAGCTGGACTGGTCGATCGTGCGCTTGCGGCCGAATTCGGTTTCCTTCGGCAGGATCGACACGCAGTTGGACTGGATGCCGCAATCGCCGCAGCCTTCGCACACGGCCTCGTTGATTACCATGCGCTTGCCCGGGTCCACCAGCTCTTTCTTTTTCCTGCGGCGCCGTTTCTCGGCCGCGCAGGTCTGGTCATAGATCAGCACCGTGCAGCCGGGGAGGTCGCGCAGCTCGCGCTGCACCGCATCGATCTCCTTGCGGTCGTGCAGGGTCACGATCGCCGGCAGGTTCGAACGGTCGGCATAGCGGGACAGGTCTTCGGTCACCAGCGCAATGCGCTTGACGCCTTCGGCCGCCATCTGCTGGGCGATGTGCGGCACCGAGGTGGTGCCGTCCACCGGCTGGCCGCCGGTCATCGCCACCGCGTCGTTGTACAGGATCTTGTAGG
>DASVVD010000576.1:0-3315 GCA_036386715.1 Pseudoduganella sp. | reverse complement strand
CGCCGTGTCGCGCAGCCTGCAGTTCTTCGACGAGAACGGCGCGGCCGTCCACAAGGTATACCTGAAGGACGACAGCAAGATCGCCGTGTTCGACAAGCTGGTGGCCGACTTCCGCCATTCGCAACAGGACGGCAGGCTGGCGATCGTGGCGGCGCCTTCGAGGTCGGCGGACACGCCGGATGCCGCGGTCGACGTCAAGGAATTCCAGCAGGCATGGAAGGACATGTCGGACGTGCACCAGTTCAACCGCATCGTCGCCGAGTTCAAGCTGTCGCGCGAACAGGCCTTGCGCCTGGCGCCGGCCGGTGCCGTGCAGAAGGTGGCGCCGCAGGCGGTGCGCCAGCTGCTGGAGCAGGCGGCGGCGAAGCAGGTACCGATCATGGCGTTCGTCGGCAACGGCGGCGTCACGCAGATCTATAGCGGCAAGATCGCCAAGGTGCAGGAAACGGGCGGCTACTTCAACGTGCTGGACCCGGACTTCAACCTGCACCTGCGCGACAAGGCGTTCAGGGCCGGCTACGTGCTGCAGCGCGCCGGCGTGACATCGGTGGAGTTCTACGACGACAAGGGCGAGCTGGTGGTCACGTTCTTCGGTGTGCGCGAGCGCGGCAAGCCGCAGCCGCAGCCATGGCTGGACTTGGCGGCGGGCTTGCCGAAGGGCTGATCCGATAATCCGGGACTAAGCGCCGGGATCAAGTGCCGGGATCAGCCGCCGGGGATCAACCTTTCGCGCTTGAGGCGTTCGAACAGGTCGAAGAAGGCCTCCGGCGTGGGCTGGTAGTCGAGGAAGCCGGCCTTGCGGCTCTTGCTCATGTCGGTGATGACTTCCATCGGACGGCCCAGGTCGGCGTCGGTGTGCCACCAGGAAGCAAGCCGGGTCACGTCTGGCTCGGCGAGCCCGTGCTGCTGCGCGATCTCCCGCCACAGCGCCGGCGCATCGTCCATGCGCGACTCCAGCGGGCTGGCCGGCTCCGGCAGCGGCGCCGCTTCCACGCCGAAATAGTCGGCCAGTTTCGGCCACAGCCACTGCCAGCGGAACACGTCGCCGTTGACGACGTTGAAATCCTCGTTGCGGCCCGCCTCGTTCGTGGCGGCCCATTGCAGGTGCCGCGCCAGCAGGCGCGCATCCGTCACGTCCACCAGGCCCGACCATTGCTGTCGGCTGCCGGGGAAGACGAACGGCTGGCCGGTATGCTTGCACAGCGTGGCGTACACGGCGAGCGTCTGGCCCATGTTCATGGCATTGCCGACCGCGAAGCCCACGATCGTGTGCGGCCGGTGCACGCTCCAGGTGAAGCCGAACTGCCGCGCCGCGTCGAACAGGCGGTCTTCCTGCTCGTAGTAGAAGTTCGGCACATCCTGCCGGCCCTGTTCCTCGCGGAACGGTGTCACCGGTACCGCGCCCTTCCCATATGCATCGAACGGGCCGAGATAATGCTTCAGGCCCGTCACCAGCGCCACGTGCGCCACGCTGCCGGCCGGGCCGACCGCGTCGAGCACGTTCTTCACCATGGCGCCGTTGACGCGGATGTTTTCCTCTTCGCTGGCCTGGCGCGACCATGCGGTGATGAAGACATGGCTGGGGTTTACGCCGGCCAATGCCTGCGCCACGTCGGGCGAGGTGAGGTCGGCGCTGATCTGGCGCACGCCCGCTACGCCCGGCGTGCGGCCGCGCGACACGCCGTGCACTTCCCAGCCTTCGGCCAGCAGCCGCTCGGCCAGCGCGCTGCCGACCACGCCGCTGCTGCCGATGATGAGTGCCTTGTTGGTCATGCTTTACTCCCGTTGGACAAAGCAGGACTGTAAACGGAATCGGCGGCGCCCGCAGGAACGGTGCGCCGCCGATCAATCGTGCGTGCATGCATGGTACGTGCCCAACGGTTTCAGCCGGCGACCGCCTTCACGCCCAGCGCCGGGTCGTCGGTAAAGAAGCCGTCCAGGCCGAGCTGCAGGTAGCGCCGCATCTCGGCGATCGATCCTGCCTCGTTGCGGGCATGCTCGCCGCCACCGTCGCGGAAGTCGGCCGCGATGAAGCGGTTTTCCGGGCGGAATGTCCAGGTTTCCAGCCGCAGGCCGGCGGCGCGGGCATCGGCGGCCAGCGCGGTCGGCGCATCGAGCCGGCCATCCTTTTTCAAAGGAATCAGCGCCCGCGTCGGCGGCGAGAACACGTCGGCATACTGGGCCACGGCGCGCAGGCCGGCCGGCGTGGCCATTTCGGCGTAGGTAAGGGTGCCGCCGGCGGCTTCCACGTCGCTCGGCTTGACCGGCCCCATGCCGACCAGCTGCATCAGCCGCAGGTTGGCGTGCTTGCCAAGCTGCTCGCGCAGCAGGCGCAGGTTGGCTACCTCGAACGACTGGATCTCGACCGGTGCGCGGCGCGTGTATTCATGCGCCGCCAGCGTGGCGATGAAGCGCTCTTCCAGTGGCAGGCCGGCGCGGGCGAAGTAGGTGGAATGCTTCAGCTCCGGCACCAGGCCGATCACGCGGCCGGTGGTGGCCGACTGCGCCGCCACGAAGTCGATCACTTCCTCGAACGTCAGTACCTGGAACATGCCGTCGTAGCGCGCGCTGCCGGGCCGCGATGCGGGAATGCGCTCGATCGCGCGCAAGGTCTTCAATTCAGTCAGCGTGAAATCGTCGACGAACCAGCCTTCGTGGGTCTCGCCGTCGATGGTCTTGCGAATGCGGCGGCCGGCGAATTCCGGGCGCTTCGCCACGTCGGTGGTTTCGGACAGGAAGGCTTCATGGCGCGCCACCAGCACGCCATCCCTGGTCGACACCAGGTCCGGCTCGACGAAATCGGCGCCGTCGGCAATCGCTTTCGCGTACGCGGCCAGCGTGTGCTCGGGGCGCAGCGCCGAGGCGCCGCGGTGCGCGAAGACCAGCGGTCTCGCGGCGCTGCCGATGGCGTGCGCTGCCGGCAGCAGCGGGCCGGCCAGTACGGCGGCCGCGGTGGCCGCGGCGGTTTTCACACTGCCGGCAATGAAGCCGCGGCGGGACAGGTAGCGCTTGCTGGTCATGTTCGCCTTCATTTGAAATCCGCCATCACGGTAAGGAACGCCTGGCGCGGCGCGATCGGGAAGGTATTGTACGTCTTGTCGGCCGCGCCCACGACCACGTTCAGGTCGCCCTGGCGGTCGGCCAGGTTGCTCACGTTGAGGCGGTAGCGCGCGTTCTTCACCCAGCCGCCGTCGAGGAAAGGCAGCCGGCCGGAGACGCCCAGGCCCATCAGGAAGTAGCTGCTCACCGACAGGTCGTTGGTATAGGTGGCCTGGCGCTTGCCCACGTAGTCACCGGTCAGCTGTATTTCGGTGC
>DASVVD010000575.1:0-4151 GCA_036386715.1 Pseudoduganella sp. | reverse complement strand
CGTCACGCTTGGCGGCTTGCCACTCGGATTACAATGGTGCGATATGCACTAATCTGATCCGCGATGCAAAATGTATTTTTGGTAGGACTGATGGGGGCGGGCAAGACAACGATCGGCCGCCTGCTTGCCCGCAAACTTGGCATGCGCTTTGTCGATTCCGATCACGAGATCGAGGAGCGCACCGGCGCCACCATCCCGTGGATCTTCGAGATCGAGGGGGAGGCCAGCTTCCGGCGCCGCGAAGCGGAAGTGATCCGCGACCTGAGCGGCCAGCAGGGCATCGTGCTCGCCACCGGCGGCGGCGCCATCCTCGATCCCGAATCGCGCGCACTGCTGCAGGAGCGCGGCAACGTCGTCTACCTGCGCGCCAGCATCACCAGCATCCTTGCCCGCACCGGCCACGACAAGAACCGGCCTCTGCTGCAAACCCCCGATCCGCGCAGGAAACTCGAGGAACTGCTGGGCCAGCGCGAGCCGCTGTACCTGGAGATGGCACGCCTCGTCGTCGATACCGGCCGACCTAACGTACAATCGATGGTTCAGCTGATCATCAACCAGCTGGACGCCCTGGCTTGCCAGGATGCCCCGAACTGTATGACGCAGGCACAATTCTCCATGAACGAACAGACCAACATCCTCCTGAACGTTGACCTGGGCGAGCGCAGCTACCCGATCTCGATCGGCCCGGCCGTGCTCGACGATACCGCGCTGCTGGCGCGCTACGTGGGCGGCCGCAAGGTCGCGATCGTCACCAACACCACCGTCGCGCCGCTGTACCTGGAGCGCGTGACCGCGCCGCTGACGGCCGCCGGCAAGGAAGTGATCACGGTCGTGCTGGAAGACGGCGAGGAATACAAGAACTGGTCGAGCCTGATGCAGATCTTCGATGCGCTGCTGGCCGCCAAGTGCGACCGCAAGACCACGCTGGTCGCGCTCGGCGGCGGCGTCATCGGCGACCTGACCGGTTTTGCCGCCGCTTCCTACATGCGCGGCGTGGATTTCGTCCAGGTGCCCACCACGCTGCTGTCGCAGGTCGATTCGTCGGTCGGCGGCAAGACCGGCATCAACCACCCGCTGGGCAAGAACATGATCGGCGCGTTCTACCAGCCGAAAGCGGTGCTGGCCGATACCTCCGCGCTGGAAACGCTGCCGCAGCGCGAGCTGGCGGCCGGCCTGGCCGAGGTGATCAAGTATGGCCCGATCATCGACGAGGCGTTCTTCGAATGGATCGAGGAGAACATCGGCCGGCTGGTGGCGCGCGACCGCGCCGCGCTGGGCTACGCGATCGCCCGGTCCTGCGAGATCAAGGCCGACGTGGTGCGCCAGGACGAGCGCGAAGGCGGCCTGCGCGCGATCCTGAACTTCGGCCATACCTTCGGCCACGCCATCGAGGCCGGCATGGGCTATGGCGCCTGGCTGCACGGCGAAGCCGTCGGCTGCGGCATGGTGATGGCGGCCGACCTGTCGCACCGGCTGGGCTATATCGACGGCGCGACGCTGGAACGCATCCGCAAGCTGGTCGCCGCGGCCGGCCTGCCGGTGAAGGCGCCCGACCTGGGCATCGACCGCTGGCTCGAACTGATGGAAGTGGACAAGAAAAACGAGGGTGGCGCCATCAAGTTCATCCTGATCAAGCCGCTGGGCACGGCCATCGTGACCACGGCGCCGCACGAGGCGCTGCTGGCCACCATCGCGGCCTGCGTGGAGTAATCATGGAAGAAGCGCTCGCTCCCTACGCCGCACATTCGGACAAGGGGCGCGGCCGCCACTTTGCCGAAACCCCGCACGCCTCGCGCAGCCAGTTCCAGCGCGACCGCGACCGCATCATCCATTCGACCGCGTTCCGCCGGCTCGAATACAAGACCCAGGTGTTCCTGAACCACGAGGGCGACCTGTTCCGCACCCGGCTGACGCACAGCCTGGAAGTGGCGCAGGTGGGCCGCTCGCTGGCCCGCAACCTGCAACTGAACGAAGACCTGGTCGAGGCGATCGCGCTGGCGCACGACCTGGGCCACACGCCGTTCGGCCACGTGGGGCAGGACGTGCTCAACGAATGCATGAAGGACCACGGCGGCTTCGAGCACAACCTGCAAAGCCTGCGCGTGGTCGACCACCTCGAGGAGCAGTACGGCGCGTTCGACGGCCTGAACCTGATGTTCGAGACCCGCGAAGGCATCCTCAAGCACTGCTCCGTCAACAACGCCCGGCAACTGGGCGACGTGGCCCAGCGCTTCCTCGACAAGACCCAGCCGTCGCTCGAGGCGCAGCTGACCAACCTGGCCGACGAGATCGCCTACAACAGCCACGACATCGACGATGGCCTGCGTTCCGGCCTGATCACGATCGCCCAGCTGGAACAGGTGGATTTCTTTGCCCGGCTGTGGCACGAGGTGCAGGCCACCTACCCGGGCCTGACCGGGCGCCGCGCCATCTATGAAACGCTGCGCCGCCTGATCACGGCGCTGGCGGACGACCTGATCGTCACGTCGCGAGAGCGCATCCTCGATGCCGCGCCACGCAGCATCGACGACGTGCGCGCCGCGCCGCCGCTGATCCGTTTCTCGGACCCGATGCGCAAGGATGCCACCGAGCTGAAACGCTTCCTGCGCGAGAACCTGTACCGCCACTACAAGGTGAACCGGATGCGCCTGAAGGCCAGCCGCATGGTGCGCGAGCTGTACGACGCCTTCACGGCCGACCCGCAGCTGCTGCCGCCGGATTATCGCGAGCCCGCCATCGATGGCGCGGTCGACGCCACGCGCCAGGCCCGCCGTATCGCCGACTACATCGCCGGCATGACGGACCGTTATGCGATCCATGTGCATCGCAACCTGTATTCGCTGGAAGAACTCTGAGCGGACCGTGATGTGCCGACGTCCGGTCCGGACATCGGCGCTTCAGAACATGCGCGCCTGCGAGTTCACCCCGAGCAGTTCCACCAGCAGTTTCTTCACCGGTGCCGGCAGCGCCGCATCGGCGATGCCGCCGATGTCGAGCCACACGTAACGGCCATCCGCCGCCAGCGGCGCGCGCTGCGCCAGCGTCACCAGCACCGGCACGATATGCAGCTTGTAGTGCGTGAACCCGTGCATGACGGTATTGAGGCGCTCGCGCGCTTCCGGCACGCCGAACGGCAGCAGCGCGGTCGCCACCGCGTCGTCGTCGAACGTCCATTCCTCATCGTCGTCCGCGGCGACATGCCCGTTCACTTCGGGCAGCGACAGCAGGCCGCCCCAGATGCCGGCGCCGGGCCGCTGCTCCAGCAGCACCTGGCCGCCGTGCACCGCCAGCAGCATGACGGTGTGCTTTTCCAGCGTGATTTTCTTCGGCTTGCGCACCGGCAGGTCCCGGGTGCGGCCGGTGGCGAAGGCCACGCAGCGCGCCGCCATCGGGCAGCGCGGGCAATCCGGGTTGCTGCGGGTGCACAGCGTGGCGCCCAGGTCCATCAGGCCCTGCGTGTACGCCTCGATGCCCTGTTCCGGCAGCAGTGCCTCGGCGCGTTGCCACATGGCTTCCTCGGTCCTGCGTTCGCCGGGGAAGGTGTCGATGCCGAACACGCGCGCGAACACGCGCTTGACGTTGCCATCCATGATCGCGGCCCGCGCGCCCGCCGAGAAGGCGGCGATCGCCGCGGCGGTCGAGCGGCCGATGCCGGGCAGGTCGGCCAGCAGCGCCGGATCGGCCGGGAACACGCCGCCGTATTCCGCCACCACGCGCTGCGCGCACTTGTGCAGGTTGCGTGCCCGCGTGTAGTAGCCAAGGCCGCTCCACTGCGCCATCACGTCCTCCACCGGCGCGGCGGCCAGCGCCTGCACGGTGGGAAAACGCTCCAGGAAGCGGGCGTAGTAGCCGAGCACCGCGGTCACCTGCGTCTGCTGCAGCATGATCTCGGAAAGCCAGATGCGGTAGGCATCGCGGGTGTTTTGCCACGGCAGCGTGTGGCGGCCGTGCTGCTGCTGCCACGCGATCAGCGCGGCTGAAAAAGTAGGGTCTGCGTACTGCAAGATGGTTTTTCCGTGCTTCTATGCCGTTGGGGGTTCGGTATCGATGGCGACCGCGATCGCCGCGGCCAGCCTGGCCAGCCGTTCCTTCTGTTGTTCGAGTGCCGCCTGGGTCTGCGCCAGTGCGTCGATTTTCTGTTCCAGCGTGTC
>DASVVD010000574.1:0-5993 GCA_036386715.1 Pseudoduganella sp. | reverse complement strand
ATGCGCTCCGGCGAGAAGCCGACGTGGAAGTCCTGCTTCCATTTCAGGCCCGATTTCTCTTCCAGCAGCGGAATGCAGACTTCTTCGGTCGCGCCGGGATAGACGGTCGACTCATAGATGACGATGGCGCCGCGCTTGAGGTGCTTGCCGACGCTGGTCGATGCGCCGATCAGCGGACCGAAATCGGGGTTGTGGGCCATATCGACCGGGGTCGGCACGGCGACGACGATATAGTCGGCCTGCGCCAGCGCGGCCGGGTCGGTGGTCACGCTCAGCAAGCTGGCCGCCCGCAGGTCGTTGGTCGACACTTCGCCAGTCGGGTCGACGAAGCGCTTGTAATTCTCGACTTTCGCTTCCGACAGGTCAAAACCGATGGTCGTCCGCTTCTTGCCGAACTCCACTGCCAGGGGCAACCCCACATAGCCCAGCCCCACTACTGCGACGACTTGATCGTTTTCCATATCGGGTTCCGTTCGAGAATTACGATTGTTATTATGCCAACTATATATCAAAAATTTAATTAATACAATATTGATAATAAGAATGTTTCGTTGGCAAACGCATACTCAATATCCTCATTAGTTGGTAACAAATTTTCCACTAGACATTGCAGGAATGTTAACAACTAGATTTTACAGCGGAAACTTGGCCATTTCATAGCGCTGGCGCAAGGTTCGGCTACGGGCGAGCACACGGAAGACGATGCGGTAATGCCCGAAAGCATAACCTTATTGCCAATAAAGAATGTAAAAAATTGTCGAACTGGCAGGAAAATAGTCAAACCGTTGTGCTCGCGCATCGCTTGTGCTTTTGTAATAGTTGATTAGGCGCGTTCAAGAGGTGGGCTGCCCCTGTCGCGCAGCAAACAATCCGTCGACTCCTCCGGAAAGCCCCCCTTGTAACCACGCCATTACGTTGGCGGTCACACCTTCATGCACGTCGATCACGGAAGAATTGCCGTAGAAATATAATTTAATTTTGCTAACAATCCTGATGACCTTCGGTATATGATCGGCAGTGAAACCGCCCGCAGACAGCGTGCTCGACAGTGCCATCGATAGGATGATCTATGTACTACCGCATGAGTAAAAACCGGAACATCGCGGCCCTCGTATTGGCCCTCGCGACAGTAACCGGCTGCGCCAGGGATGAGTCCCCGGAAGAGCTGATCGCCCAGGCCAGGCAGTACGAAAGCAAGGGTGATTCCAAGGCAGCAATCATTCAGTTGAAGAATGCCTTGCAGGCCACGCCCGGCAATGCCGCCGCCCGGATCGCATTGGGCAAGCTCTACCTGAAAGTCGGGGACAATGCTTCGGCCGAAAAGGAATTGCGCCGTGCAATCGAGCTCGGCAAGAATCGCGCCGAGCTCCTGCCATTGCTTGCCAAATCCCTGCTGCTGCAAAACAAGCCGCAGGCGGTACTCGATGAAACGGCTGCGGCTGCTGCGGACGCTACGCTGCTGAGCCTGCGAGGCGAGGCGTTTCTCGCGCTTGAAAAACCGGCCGAGTCGCGCCAGGCCTTCGACCGTGCAATACAGCTTGATCCGAACAACAGCGATGCGCTTGCCGGCCTGGCGCGCCATGCGTTGATGAAAGACGACGTGGAGGGCGCGGTGCGCCTGGCGGATACCGCGGTATCCCGCAACCCGACCAATGTGGATGCGCTGATGTTCCGCGCTGATCTGGACAAGGCAATGGGCAAGCTGGATGCGGCGCGGTTGTCGTATGACAAGGCCTTGCAGCTGAATCCGGACGCGGGCATGGCCCACTTGCAAAAGGCCTATCTGGACATCGACCAGAAAAAATTCGATGCCGCCCGTGCCGACCTTGCAGCGCTGAAGAAAGTCGCGCCGCAAAACCTGCTTGCCTATCATGCACAGGCACTGCTCGAATTTACCGAGGGCCATTACAAGCAGGCACTGGACAGTGTCCGGATCGTCCTCAAATCGTCACCGGATCACCTGCCGAGCCAGCTTCTGGCCGGAGCGACCCAGTTTTCCCTGGGTTCGCTCACCGAGGCAGAGCAGCACCTGAAAAAGTACATCGAGTCGGATGGCAACAACGTCTATGCGCGCAAGATGCTTGCCTCGGTCTATCTTGGCTTGAATCGTCCCGCCGAGGCCCTGGCACAGCTGAAGACAATGCTCGACACCTCCACCGATGCGGCGCTGCTCAATATCGGCGGCCGCGCCTACATGAACCTGAAGCAGTACGACAAGGCGGCCGCGGTCTACAAGCGGGCCATCGGGATCGCTCCCACCGTGGCACAGCTGCACACCGGCCTTGGCCTGGCAAAAATGAGCATGCGCGACGGTGACGGCGCGGTGAAGGCAATGCGCGAAGGCTTCGACCTGAGCCCGCCGAAAGCGCTGGATGCCGGCATCGTGCTGGGCATGACGAACCTGCAATTGAAGCAGTACGATGCGGCGCAGACAGTGCTGAACCAGTTGCTGCAACGTGATCCGAACAGCGCACTGGTGTACAACCTGCTGGGGGGAGCACATCTGGGCCGGAACGAACGGCCCGCTGCACGGGCAGCTTTCGAAAAAGCGCTGCAGTTGCAGCCGGCCTATTTCACGCCGGTGAACAACCTGGCGCGCATGGACATCGCAGAAAAGAAACTGGACGCGGCCCGCCAGCGTTATACCGCGTTCCTCGACAAGAATGCCGCCAGTGGCGAGGCCATGCTGGCGTTGGCTGACCTGGCGATGGCGGAAAACAAGCAGGCCGATGCAACGAAATGGCTCGAGAAAGCCAACGCCGCGAATCCCAAACTGCAGGGGCCGGGGTTGCGCCTGGCGCAACAGTACCTGGCGACAGGCGAAAAACGCAAGGCGCTCACGCTGATCCGTGGCATGCAGGTGGAAGACCCGGAAAATCCCCAACTGCTCGACATGCTCGGCCGGGCCCAGGCGGCAAACGGCGACAAGGCAGCTGCACTGGAAGCCTATGCCCGGCTGGCAGCACTGCAGCCGCGCACGACCGGCATGACAGCGCGGCTGTCGGCGGCTTACGAGGAACTCGGCGAAAGCGCCCTGGCAGCCGACACGCTTCGCAAAGCGCAAGCCGAGCATCCGGCCGACATCGCAATCATGCTTGCCCGCACCGCCGTTGAAACACGCCGTGGCAACTACGACGAAGCGCTCCTGCTTGCCCGCAACGTGCAGGCCAACCCCGGCAACCAGATTCCCGGATTGATCGTCGAAGCGGAGATCCGCGAGACGCAGCACAAGCCGGAACTGGCGATTCCCGTCTATCAGCGCGCACTGCAGCTGGACAAGGGATCGTCGCCACTGCGGCTCAAGCTGGCCAATGCCTACCGCCAGGCAGGCCGCAGCGACGAAGCGCTCAAGCTGGTCCAGCAGTGGCGCGTCGAGCACCCGAAAGACAAGACCCTTGGCGTGTTTCTCGGTGAGCTTTACGTGGCACAAAAAAAATATCCGGCAGCGATCGACACCTTCACGGCGCTGCTCAAAGAGCTGCCCGACAACGGCATCATCCTGAACAACCTGGCACTGGCCTACCAGGCCACGGGCGACAGCCGTGCGCTGGAAACCGCGGAGCGGGCGCTGAAGGCCCTGCCGCAAAGTGGTAACGCCATGGATACCCTCGGCTGGATGCTGGTCGAAAAAGGCAATCTCGGGCGTGGCTTGCCACTGCTGAAGCAGGCCAGCGCGGCCCAACCGGGGGCGGCCGACATCCGCTACCACCTTGCCGCTGCGCATGCGCGCAACAACGACAAGGCCGCGGCACGCAAGGAACTGGAAACCCTGCTGGCCGCGAAAGGCGATATTGCCCAGGCCGAGCAGGCTCGGGCGCTAATGAAACAGCTCTGAATGAAGCAGTTCTGAACAGGCTGCCGCCGGGCCTCGATGCGCCCTGGCGACGACGGCGCCGCTCGCTATGAGCGTTCCCGTTCCGGTGGCTTGCTGTATCAGGAAGCCACTGCTCTTGCCCGGCGCCAGCCGCTATCCCGGCCGCCGGGGCCAGGGACTATAACGGCCGGGCGCGATCACGCCGTTCGGATCGAGTGCATGCTTGATCGCCCCGACTGCCTGCCAGTACGGATCGGCAGGATCGACGACGCTTTCCATCATGTCCGCCCGCGCGCGGTAAACTTCGAGCTGGCGCGCACGCAGGTGCGCATGCAGGGCATCGGCAGTGGCACGGGCAGCGGCGGCTTCAGCGGCATCGCTGCGGTCGAACAACAGGTTGATCACCGCAACCAGCGACGTGGCCGTTTCGATATTGATCGTCATGTACAACTCGAACGGCCGGGCGACTTCCTCGAGCTCGCGGACGATTGTCGCCACCAGTGCGCCATCCATCGGTAACGCCGGGTTGATGAAGATCAGGCCGCAGTTTGTCTTGTCGAGCTGCGTGGCCGGCAGGTCGCTGCGGCCGAAGCGCCACAGCAGGTTGTCGATCGCCGCATCGGTCGGCTGACCCAATGCGAGCACGTGCAATGGCCGGATCGCGGCGATGGCCGCGGCATTCGCCCGCGCGCCGCGCAAAAAGCGCAGGGAATGCATCACCCGATAACCCAGCGCGAGCTTTTTCTCGCTCAACACGCGCACCGTGGCGATGCCACCCATCCGGCTGCGCACTTCGGCAAGGTTGGCGCGCACCTGTGCTGCAGAGCCGGTCACGGCGCCCAGGCTCGTCCAGTCCCCTTTCGCGATCAGCGCCAGTGCCTCCCTGGCCTCCACAGCGGCCGCTGCGGGCGAGCGGCCGCATTGCTCCTCGAGATAAGTGGTAATGCCATACATCAGTGACGCGTGGCTGCGCTGGCGGTTGCCGATATGCGTGACCGATTCCATGACGCCTTCCCGCTTCAACTCGGCGAGACGGTCGATGAAGGCGCCGAGCTGCTTGCCATCGCGCAGCCCGAGCGAGACGGCAACTGCCTGGGGCCGCTTGGGAACCAGCCGAAAGCAGGCGCTGGTGACGATGCCGCAGTTGCCTTGGAAAAACAAACCATCGAGGATGGGACCAAGCCCGTAAGGGTGGCTGTGCGCCAGCGGCGACGACTCGCCGAGCCGGCGAAAGCCGGTCTGCAGCAGGTCGCCGTTACCGGTGACGACCTCCAGCCCGAACAGGTCTTCCTTGCGCGGGCCGAAATAGCCGACACCGCGGTCCAGGGCATTGCCGATGATGCTGGTTCCCCGTGCCGAGCCGGTCGCGTTGAACGCCAGATCGGGCTGATGTTGCTGCAGCCACTCGTACAGCGCCTGCTGGGTGACGCCTGGCTCGATCACGGCCACGGGATGGCGGCGCGAGATCTCGGCAGCGTTGCGGATTGCCGTCATGCGGCCGAGGTCGAGCTGGATATCGGTGGCGCGGGCCGGCGATGCGCCGCCATAGCCATAATTGAGCCCGGTTGAAACCGGATTGATCGTCCAGCCACGCCGATTGGCGAGTCGGACGATGCGTTGTACCTGCGCGGTGGTGCGCGGCCGCAGCACCCGCCCTCCCGCCTGGGCCAGGCCCGTAATGTTGGAAGTATCGGCGATATGTCTTGGCATGGGAGGTACCAATAATGGAAAAAGCCCGGGCATGCCCGGGCTTGCTAAACTGAATGGGTTGCTGCGATTATTGCAGACGTTTGCGGCGTGCGGTCACACCCATGGCCAGCAGGCCCAGGCCGACCAGCAGCAGCGATTCCGGTTCCGGCACGGCATTCAGACGAATCGTCGAGTTCGATGCCTGATTGATCACCAGGCTGTAGCGATTGCCACCCACCACGGTAACCGTCTGGGACAGGATCGTGCCTGCGCTGTCATGCAAGGCATTCTCCGATGCTCCCTGGGACTGGAAACCACGGTTCAGCTCATCCGGGCTCCAGTTGAGCAAGGTGATGCCAGTGGTCAGATTGCGCAGCGTCAGGTTGAAGGTGATGGCTGCGGATGCCAGCGCATCCTGGCCGGCTGGCAGCAGAGGATCGACGAACGCGCGGACGAACGCATCGTAGGTCAGCGCAAATGCCAGGTCCGC
>DASVVD010000573.1:0-11690 GCA_036386715.1 Pseudoduganella sp. | reverse complement strand
TTCGCAGTGTAATTCAACTGGAGAACCTGTGGCGGTGCGGTGAATCCGGGGCACCAAATTTACATCGGAACCTTCTTGAGCATTTCGATGCCGACCTTGCCGGCAGCGATCTCGCGCAGCGCCAGGACGGTCGGCTTGTCCTTGGCGTCCACTTTCGGGGTGTGGCCTTGCAGCAGCTGGCGGGCGCGGTAGGTGGCAGCCAGGGTCAGCTGGAAGCGGTTCGGCACATTTTGCAGGCAATCTTCGATCGTAATACGGGCCATGGTAACTCCTGGGCAGAAATCTGAAATGAAAAGGAAATGGTTCAGTCGCGAAGCCCGGTCGTGAAATCCGGCGCGGGCTTCGGTCATGCAGTCTTGCCGCAAGATCAATCGTGACAATGCGTCGTATGGATCAACTCGTCGTGCGGATCAATCACGTCCTGCGGATCAACTCGTCGTACGGATCAATCGTGCTGCTCGGCGTGGATGCCCAACTGGGCAAACAGCGATGCATTGCGGGCCGCCTGCTGCGCAAACCGGCAACGGGCCGACCGGACGATCGCGGTCAGTTCGGACAATGCGACCGGGAACTCTTCATTGATGATAACATATTCGAACTCGGGAGCGTGGGCGATTTCGCCGCCTGCCGCCAGCAACCGCCGCGTGATCACGTGCGGCTCGTCCTGGCCGCGCTTGTGCAGCCGCTCCTCGAGCGCCGCGATCGATGGCGGCAGGATGAAGATGCCGGCCGCCTGCGGGAACTGCTTCTTGACCTGGCGGGCACCCTGCCAGTCGATTTCCAGCAGGATATCCGTGCCGGCCTTCATCTGCTCGGCCACGAACAGCCGCGACGTGCCATAGTAATTGCCATGCACTTCGGCCCATTCCAGGAACTCGCCGGCTTCGACGCGTGCAGTGAAATCCTGCGCCGTCGTGAAGAAGTATTCGCGGCCGTGTTCCTCGCCCGGGCGCGGCGGGCGCGTGGTGGTGGAGATCGACAGCTTGATCGTCGGCTCCTGCGCCAGCAACGCGTTGACCAGCGTGGACTTGCCGGCGCCGGAAGGGGCTGCAACCATGAACAGGCTGCCGGAGAAGTGTTGGTTCATTTTCAATCTCGCTTCGCGGGCGCATGGCCCGAACGGGTACAAAAGGCGTATTTTACCAAGAGCAATCGGTTTTGCTTGGTTTGCACCGGCCCGCGCTGGCGGGCGAGGCGTGGTAGCGCTAAACCCGTTATTCCAGGTTCTGCACCTGTTCGCGCATCTGCTCGATCAGCAGCTTCAGTTCCATCGACGCATCGGCCAGTTCCTTGACCGAGGCCTTGGCGCCCAGCGTGTTCGCCTCGCGGTTCAGTTCCTGCATCATGAAGTCCAGGCGCTTGCCGACCTGGCCGCCCTTCTTCATGATATGCCGGGTTTCCGACAGGTGCGCGGAAAGCCGCCCCAGTTCCTCGGCCACGTCGATGCGGATGCCATACAGGATCACTTCCTGGCGGATGCGTTCCATCGCATCCTGGCGCGACAGCGCGGCGTTCGATCCCTGCGATGCCAGGCCCAGTGCCTCCTGCATGCGCTCGATCGCCTTTTGCTGGAAGGCGGCCACCACTTGCGGGATCAATGGCGTGATGCGCTTGACGATGGCTTCCATGGCCTCGATGCGCGAGACCAGCATGGCCTCCAGCGCGGCGCCTTCGCGCTGGCGGCTGACGACGAATGCCTCGACTGTCTTGCCCATCAGCGCGGCCACGTCGGTCTGCAGCGTTTCCTGACCGATCTGCGCTTCCTCGACCACGCCGGGCCAGCGCAGCAATTCCGCCACGGACATGGCATGGGCGCCGCTGAAGTGCGTGGTCACCTCGTGCTGCAGGCGGGCGAGTTCGTTCAGCAGGGGGATATTCAGTGCCTGGGTGCCGGCGCCGGCGGCCTTGCGGCCAAAACTCAACCGGATTTCCACCTTGCCGCGCGTGATGGCGGCCATGAGCGCGGCACGCAGATCGGGTTCGAGTGCCCGCAGGTCGTCATTGATACGGAATTGAAGGTCGAGAAAACGGGAATTGACACTCTTGATTTCAATGGTCAGAGTTCCCGCCGCGCTTTCGCTGGTGGCAACCGCGTAGCCCGTCATGCTGGAAATGCTCAAAGGATATCCCCGATTTTGTCTTTACAAATGCTTGGTTCTGTCCGCACAATCCGGTCTCAGTGGCGTTAGTTGAGGCAAGGAAACGCATGGCTGCACAAAATAACGTCCCGTTGCCGGATGGGCTGGAATTGGCTGGATATCGCATTGTAAAGAAAATTGCGTCCGGCGGGTTCAGTATCGTCTACCTCGCCTATGACACGGAAGGCAACGCGGTCGCCATCAAGGAATATCTGCCAAGCGCCCTGGCATTGCGCCAGGAAGGCGAATTGGCGCCGCGCGTTTCAGCCGCCAATGTGCCGGTATTCCGGATCGGCCTGAAGTGCTTTTTCGAGGAAGGCCGCACGCTGGCCAGGGTTGCGCATCCGAATGTGGTGCGGGTACTTAATTTTTTCCGCGCCCACGATACCGTCTACATGGTGATGGCTTATGAATCCGGCCACACGCTGCAGGACCATATCTCGCGCCAGCGGGCGAAGGGCGGCAGGATCGGCGAGGCATTCATCCGCCAGGTGTTCATCCAGGTATTGAAAGGATTGCGCGAAGTGCATGCGAACGGGCTGCTGCATCTCGACCTGAAACCGGCCAATATCTACCTGCGCACCGACGGCACGCCGATGCTGCTCGATTTCGGCGCGGCCCGGCAGATCATCCACAGCGGCGCGCTGACCTTGATGCCGATGTATACACCGGGCTTCGCCGCGCCGGAGCTGACCGTCAAGACTTCGCCGCTGGGGCCCTGGACCGACGTCTACGGCATCGGCGGCGCCATGTTCGCCTGCATGGCCGGTTCGCCGCCGCAGCCGGCGGAAGAGCGGCGCAGCGCGGACCGGATGGAAGAACAGTTCGCCAGGCTGGCCGGGCATTACTCGCCCGAGTTGGTGCAGCTGGTGCGCCAGGCGCTGATGAGCGATCCGCTGGCCCGCCCGCAAAGCCTGTTCGAGTTGCAGAAGACGTTGCAAGCCTCGCCGGCGTCGGTAGCGCCGATAGCGCCGGCCAGTCCGTTCGCGCGGCTGCGCACGCTGGCGCGGCGCCTGCGGCCAGGGCGCCGCGACACCGTATCCGATACCGGGCAACGCTAGGAAGAACCATGCGATTTTCCATTTTCCAGGAAAGCCATATCGGTGCCCGCGCGATGAACCAGGACCGCATGGGCTACAGCTTCACGCGCGACGCGCTGCTGCTGGTGCTGGCCGACGGCATGGGCGGCCACCCGCGCGGCGAAGTGGCCGCCACCGTCGCGCTGCAGACGATCTCCGCGCTGTTCCAGCAGCAGGCCGACCCCTATGTCAAGGGACCCGAGCGCTTCCTGGCCGATGCCTGCCATGCCGCGCATCGCGAGATCCACCGCCACGCGGCGGCGCACGGCCTGCCGGAAACGCCGCGCACCACGATCGTTGCCTGCGTGGTGCAGCACAACACGGCCACCTGGGCGCACTGCGGCGATTCGCGCCTGTACTGGCTGCGCGGCGGGCGCATCCTGGCCCGTACGCGCGATCACTCGCACATCGAAAAACTGATCGATGCCGGCCGCGTGCCGGCATCGGCGCGCGACACGCATCCGGACCGCAACAAGCTGTACAACTGCCTGGGCGCTGCCGTCGCGCCGCGGGTCGAGCTGTCGGGGCCGGCCAGCCTGGAGCCCGGCGACGTGATGCTATTATGTTCGGACGGCCTGTGGGCCGTGTTGCCGGAACCGGAGCTGGTGGCCGGCCTGTCCAGCGGCCCGCTCGACAGCGCCGTGCCGCACCTGCTGCGCGCCGCGCTGCAACGTGCCGGCGCCACCAGCGACAACGTCACCGGCCTGGCGATCGCCTGGCAAGGCGCATCCGGGATCGACGAAACGTCGGCTGCCGGGGGCGGCGCCAGTACAGCCGCCGGTTCGACACTGATCGCCACCGAATCGTTCATCGACGCGCTGCCGGGCGGCCTGCACAGCACCACGATCGCCTCGGCCGACCCGTTCGACGAAGCCGAAATCGACCGCGCCATCGCCGAGATCCGCATGGCCATCGAACGATCTTCCCAACTACTTAAATAAGAGCAGAAAATTTCCATGACCTATGAAACCCGCCCGAGCGGCCGCGCCGTCGACCAGCTGCGCACCGTGCGCCTGACCCGCCAGTACACCCGGCATGCCGAAGGCTCCGTACTGATCGAATGCGGCGACACCAAGGTGATCTGCACCGCCAGCATCGAGGACAAGGTGCCCGGCTTCCTGAAGGGCAAGGGGCAGGGCTGGCTGACGGCGGAATACGGCATGCTGCCGCGTTCCACTCACTCACGGATGGACCGCGAAGCCGCGAAAGGCAAGCAGAGCGGTCGCACCCAGGAAATCCAGCGGCTGATCGGCCGCTCGCTGCGTGCCGCGTTCGACCTGCAGGCGTTCGGCGAACGCACGCTGCACCTGGACTGCGACGTGATCCAGGCCGATGGCGGCACCCGCACCGCATCGATCACCGGTGCCATGGTTGCCGCCTACGACGCGTTCGCGAAACTGGTCGCGCAGGGCGCGATCCCCGCAGTGCCGGTGAAGCATTTCGTGGCCGCGATCTCGGTCGGCGTATTCCAGGGCACCCCGGTGCTGGACCTCGACTACCCGGAGGATTCCGCCTGCGACACCGACATGAACGTGGTCATGACCGATGCCGGCCACTTCGTCGAAGTGCAGGGCACCGCCGAAGGCGCCGCCTTCGACCGCGCCACGATGAACCGGCTGCTCGACCTGGCCGATGCCGGCATCGCCGACCTGATCCGGCTGCAGAAGCGGGAACTGGGTCTTAGCGCGTAAAATAGTCGCCCTCAACCCCAAATCAGGGACGGCCCCAAAAACCAGGGACAGACCCTGTACTCCAGGAAATTTCCCAAAAAAACAAAATTAGGGACGGACCCTGTTTTTCAGGAAATTCCCGAAAAACAGGCGGTCCGGCGATCCGGTCTGTCCCTGATTTTGCAGATATCGGCACTTGCATACCATGACCCAAAAACTGATCCTTGCTTCGAACAACGCGGGCAAACTGAAGGAATTCGACGCACTGCTTTCCACCGTCGGCTTCGCGGTGCATGCGCAGGGCGAATTCAACGTGCCGGAGGCGGACGAGCCGTTCCACACGTTCGTCGAGAACGCGCTGCAGAAGGCGCGCCATGCGTCGCGCCTGACCGGGCTGCCGGCACTGGCCGACGATTCGGGCGTCTGCGTCAACGCGCTCGGCGGCGCGCCGGGCGTGTACTCGGCGCGCTACGCGGGCGAACCGAAATCCGATGCCGCCAACAATGCCAAGCTGGTCGCCGACCTGGCGCAGCATGACGACAAATCGGCCTACTATTACTGCGTGCTGGTATTCGTGCGCCATGCCGACGACCCGCAACCGGTAATCGCCGACGGCGTCTGGCGCGGCGTCATCCAGGCCGAGGCGCGCGGCGCGGGCGGCTTCGGCTACGACCCGCATTTTTATATTCCCGAGTTGGGCAAGACCACTGCCGAACTGGCGCCGGACGAGAAGAACCGCCTGTCGCACCGTGGCCAGGCGCTGCGGGCACTGGTAGAGAAACTGAAATGATCCCGATCAAACCCGTTGGCGCAGGCAGCAAAAGCGCCGCGCCGGCACGCACCATCGATGCCGCCGCCGGCATCGCCGCCCGCTATCTGCAGCCGGGCGCGCTGAACTTGGCCGCATTGCCGCCGCTGTCGCTGTACGTGCACTGGCCGTGGTGCGTGCGCAAGTGCCCGTATTGCGACTTCAATTCGCACGAAGCCAGCGGCGAAGTGCCCGAGAAACAATACCTCGACGCGTTGCGCCTCGACCTCGAGATGGCGCTGCCGCTGATCTGGGGCCGCAAGATCCATACGGTGTTTATCGGCGGCGGCACGCCGAGCCTGATGTCCGCCGCCGGCCTGGACCGCCTGCTGTCCGACCTGCGCACGCTGCTGCCGCTGGACGGCGATGCCGAGATCACGATGGAGGCCAATCCCGGCACCTTCGAAGCCGAGAAATTCCGCAGCTACCGCGCCAGTGGCATCAACCGGCTGTCGATCGGCATCCAGAGCTTCAACGCGCGCCACCTGCAGGCACTGGGCCGCATCCACGACGACGGCGAAGCGCGCCGCGCCGTGGAAATCGCGCAGGCCAATTTCGACAACTTCAACCTCGACCTGATGTACGCGCTGCCGTCGCAGACGCTGGACGAAGCGCGCGCCGACCTGGCCACCGCATTGTCCTACCAGCCGCCGCACCTGTCGATGTACCACCTGACGATGGAACCGAACACCGTGTTCGCGAAGTATCCGCCCGAACTGCCGGACGACGATACCAGTGCCGACATGCAGGATCTCGTGGCCGAGATGACCGGCGCGGCGGGCTATGGCCACTACGAGGTATCGGCCTATGCCCGGCCCGGCCACCAGGCCAAACACAACCTCAATTACTGGCAGTTCGGCGACTCCCTGGGCATCGGCGCCGGCGCGCATACCAAGCTGTCGTTCCCGCACCGCGTGTTGCGGCAGGCCCGCTACAAGCAGCCGAAATCGTACATGGAGCAAATGGCCAACGGCACGCCGGTGCAGGAAGAGCACGAGATCCCGCGCGGCGAGATGGGCTTCGAATTCATGCTGAACACGCTGCGCCTGCAGGGCGGCTTCGCCCCGAACCTGTTCGCCGAGCGCACCGGCCTCGCGCTGAACACGATCGAG
This sequence comes from Pseudoduganella sp., assembly GCA_036386715.1. Lineage (GTDB taxonomy): Bacteria > Pseudomonadota > Gammaproteobacteria > Burkholderiales > Burkholderiaceae_D > Rugamonas. The sequence continues at coordinate 4,883 of DASVVD010000573.1, read as the reverse complement.
AGGCAGCTGGGCGAAGCCGAATCCAAAGGGCTGATCTACCGCGACCATGCCGTCATCCGGCCGACCGAGCTGGGGCACCGGTTCCTCAACGACCTGCAGCAGATTTTCCTAGGCTGAGCCAACCGGCATCATTTACAGCCGAGGCCGTGTCCGAGGCCGTGTCCACTCTGGGGTCACACCCCGACATGGACACGGCCACGGCTGTAGTCATTGCTGAGCTCGTGTCGTTGTCGGGGTGTGACCCCAAGGTGGACACGAACTCGGCCGTAGTAGATCAGAACGCTGCGGCCTGCCGCAGGTCCGGCTTTTCCGCCCACCGGGCCAGCGCCTCGGCCATCCGTTCGCTTTCGCCGATCGCAAAAGTCCAGTCGCGGATGCGGGCGGCGTGGTCCTGCCCGTAGTGCTTGAAGTCGTTCCGGTCCGGCAGCTTGCGGTTCGGCAGCCCGGCGACGAACGAGCGGGAAGGGGAGACCAGGATCACGTTCTCCAGCGAAGCATCCCTGGCGCGCCGCCATGGCATCGACTTGTCCAGCCAGCCGGGCACGATGTAGTCGGTGAAGTGCGGATACAGCACCAGGCCGGGATCGCGCTGGTAGGGCAGGTGCAGGTGGTAGTCGATCAGGCCGCCGTCCCAGTAGGCACCCGGTGGCGCACCCGCAATGTCGCGCACCGCTTCGAGCACGAGGGGAATCGAGCCGGAGGCCAGCAGCGCGTCGCGCAGGTTGTCCGGGCGAAGGCCGACGAAATGCGACGAGAACGCATCGAAGCGTTCGCGCAGCCAGCCGCCTTCGTCGCGCGCGTCGTGGAACAGCACGCGTTCCATCCCGCGCGCCAGCCGGCTGCGGGATACGGCATTGGCGGCGGCGGCGCGGACAAAGCCCGCCATCTCGCGCCAGCGCACGCCGCCGGCGTTGGCCAGCGGCCCGATGCCGCGCGCGGTGATCACGGCCACGCGGTGGTGCGGATGCGCGAGTACCTCGCCGCCGTGGCCGGCCAGCACTTCCTCCAGCAAGCCGCGCACCGTGCGCGTGACGCAAGCCGCGTCGACCCTGGCCGGGTAGGTCTGGTGCGCGTAGTGGTAGGCCAGCCGCTTGTGCGCGGCCACCGGATCGGTGAAAGCCGCCGCGGCCATGCGCCACGCGCCGATCGAAGCGCCGATCAACTGCCGTTCGCGCGGCGCGCGGGGCAGCCAGTCGCCGAACAGCCAGGTGTCGATGCCATTGAGGATCAGGCCTTTCGGGCCGCCCGCCGCGGCGGGGATGATGGCGATGTCGGCAGCCTGCAGGCCTTCGGCGGCGATGCGCCGGCGGGCGCGGGCGCCAAGGCGGATGGTGATCGGTGAATCCATGGCGCATTGTAAACCGGCCAGTCCGCCGCGGCGGCCCGGCCGGCTTCAACGGAGCCCGCCTCCCAGCGCCCGATACAGGTCGATCGCGCTCGTGGTGCGCAGCAGGCGCGCCTGCACCAGATCCTGCTCGGCCGCGAACAGTTCGCGCTGCGCGTCGAGCACTTCCAGCGTGCTGGCAACGCCGTTCTCGAAGCGCAGCGTGAGCAGCCGCAGCCGCTCGGCCTGGGCATCCTGGATCGCCCGCTGCGCGGCCACCTGGTCGCCCAGGTAGCTGCGCGCGGCCAGCGCATCGGCCACTTCGCGGAAGGCGGTCTGGATGGTTCTTTCGTAGTCGGCCACGGCGATGTTCCTGCGCACTTCAGCCAGGGTCAGGTTGGCGCGGTTGCGGCCGGCGTCGAAGATCGGCAGTGTCAGCTGCGGCATGAACGACCAGGTGTCATTGCCACTGTCGAACAGCTGCGAGAAAGCCGGGCTGGCGCTGCCGATCGCCGCCGTCAGCGAAATGCGCGGGAAGAACGCGGCCCGCGCGGCGCCGATGTTGGCATTGGCCGCCAGCAGGCGCTGCTCGGCGGCGCGGATGTCCGGGCGCCTGGCGATCAGGTCCGACGGCAATCCGGCCGGCACGGCGCTCATCGCATCGATCCGCGCATCGTCGCTGCTTGTGCTTGTGCCCGCCACGTCACCTGTTTGCGCGGTTGGCGCCCCAACCAGCAACGTCAGCGCATTGGCCGCCTGCGCACGCTGCCGGGCCAGCGCCAGCGCCGACGCGCGCGCCGTTTCCATCAGCGTCTCGTTCGAGCGCAGGTCGAGCAGCGACGAGGCACCCGCTTCCAGCCGCTGCCGCGTCAGCTCGTACGTGCGGCGGCGTGCTTCGTATGTGCGCTGCGCCAGTGCCAGTTGCTCGGCATTCGCGCGTTCCGTGAAATAGGCCTTGGCCACTTCGGCCACGAGGCTGATCTGCGCCGCCTGGCGCGCCTCGTCGGTCGCCAGGTAGCTGGCCAGTGCGGCTTCGGACAGGCTGCGCACGCGCCCGAAGAAATCGAGCTCGAAGGTGGAGATCGACAGCCCGGCATCGAAGCGCTCGGCGATTCCGGCCTGGCCCGTGGCCGGATTCACGAACCCCGGCGTGCGCGCCCGCGTGCCGGACAGCGCGGCGTTCAGGTTCGGCAGCCGGTCGGCCCGTGTGATCCTGTACGTGGCGCGCGCTTCCTCGATGCGCAGCGCCGCCGTGCGCAGGTCGCGGTTATTTTCCAGCGCGGCGGCGATCAGCGCCTGCAGCTGTCCGTCCGGGAAGAACTCGCGCCATCCCGTATCGACGGCGCTCTTCGCATCGGCCGGCGCCGGTGGCGCACCCTTGCCATCGGCAGCGGGCGGATTGGCCGGGAAATCGGCGGCCACCGGCGCGGCAGGGCGCTGGTATCCGGGCGCCAGCGAACAGGCCGACAGCACGCCGGCACAGAGCACAACACCAACGGCGCTCAATCTCATGGTTTCGTCTCCGGCGGGTTCGGCAGGTCCGGCTTGTCCATTTCATGCGCGGCGAGCCGGCGCTGCCGCTCGCTGCCCTTGAAGATCCGGCGGATGACAACGAAGAACACCGGCACCAGGAATACCGCCAGCACGGTGGCCGTGATCATGCCGCCCATCACGCCCGTACCGATCGCGCGCTGGCTCGCCGAACCCGCGCCGGAAGCCACCACCAGCGGCAGCACGCCGAGGATGAACGCCAGCGAGGTCATGATGATCGGCCGGAAGCGCAGGTGCACCGCTTCCAGCGTGGCCTCGATCAGCCCCATGCCCTGCGCCTGCAGGTCCTTGGCGAACTCGATGATCAGGATCGCGTTCTTGGCCGACAGACCGATGATCGCGATCAGGCCCACCTTGAAGTACACGTCGTTCGGCAGGTCGCGCAGGTGGGCGCCGAGCAGCGCGCCGAGCACGCCCAGCGGCACCACCAGCAGCACGGCGATCGGGATCGATTCGCTTTCATAGAGGGCGGCCAGCACCAGGAACGCGGCCAGCAGCGACAGCGCGAACAGCATCGGCGCCTGCGAGCCGGAGGTGCGCTCCTCGAGCGACTGGCCGGTCCAGTCGATGCCGAAGCCCGGCGGCAGCTGGCCGGCCAGCCGCTGCAGCTCGTCCATTGCCTCGCCGGTGCTGTAGCCCGGCGCCGCGTTGCCCGTCAGCCGGATCGCCGGGTAGCCGTTGTAGCGCACCAGCTGCACCGGACCGTTGATCCAGCGTGTGGTGGCGAATGCGGAAAACGGCACCATGTTGTTGCTGGTTCCGGAGCGCACGTTCAGGCGCAGGATGTCCTCCGGCTGCATGCGGCGGTTCTGCTCGGCCTGCACGATCACGCGCTGCTGGCGGTTGTCGCTGTTGAAGTCGTTGACGTACGACGATCCCAGGCCGGGGGAAAGGGTGGTGTTGAGGTCGGCTAACGGCACGCCCAGCGCCTGCGCCTTCTCGCGGTCGATGTCGACCTGCAGCTGCGGCGCGTCTTCCAGCCCTTCGGGCCGCACGCCCTGCAGTATCTTGCTCTTGCCGGCCATGCCGAGCAGCTGGTTGCGCGCATCGATGAGCGCCGCGTGGCCCAGCGAACTGCGGTCCTGCAGCCGGGCCGTGATGCCGGTGGCGTTGCCCAGCTCGCGGATCGGCGGCGGCGACAGCGGAAACACGATCGCATCGGCAATGCCCGACAGGGCGCCGAACGCGCGCCCGGCCAGGGCGTCGGCCGACTGGTCCTTGCCCCGCTCGCTCCAGTCCTTCAGCGGCACGAACACCAGGCCGGCGTTCTGGCCATTGCCGGAGAACGAGAAACCGGCCACCGAGATCGTGCGCGCCACTTCCGGCTGCTTGCGGAAATATTCATCCACCTGTGCCAGCACCGCGTCGGTGCGCGAGCGCGCCGCGCCCGGCGGCAGCTGCACGTTGGTGATGATGTAGCCCTGGTCCTCGTTGGGCAGGAACGACGACGGCAGGCGCACGTACAGCCATGCCACCAGCGCCAGCAGCAGCGCGAAGACGAGCATGAAGCGGCCGGTGCGCGCGAGGATCTTCGCGACCGCACCCTGGTAGCGCGTGGCGGTCCTGGCGAACGTGCGGTTGAACCAGCCGAAGAAGCCTTTCTTTTCCACGTGGTGGCCCTTCTCGACGGGCTTGAGGATGGTGGCGCACAGCGCTGGCGTCAGTGTCAGCGCCATCAGCGCCGAGAAGGCCATCGCCGCCACCATCGACAGCGAGAACTGCCGGTAGATTGCGCCCACCGCGCCGCCGAACGCCGCCATCGGCACGAACACGGCGATCAGCACCAGCGTGATGCCGATGATCGCGCCGGTGATCTGCGTCATCGCCTTGCGCGTGGCGTCGCGCGGCGACAGGCCTTCCTCGCTCATGATGCGCTCCACGTTCTCGACCACCACGATCGCATCGTCGACCAGGATGCCGATCGCCAGCACCATGCCGAACATCGTCAGCACGTTGATCGAGAAGCCGGCCAGCTGCATCACGGCGAAGGTGCCCATCAGCGCCACCG
>DASVVD010000572.1:0-3470 GCA_036386715.1 Pseudoduganella sp. | reverse complement strand
TCCGGCCCGGAACTGGCCGCCGCGCTGGCCGAAGGCCTGCAGGCCGCCGGCGTCGATGTCATCGACCTGGGCGTGGTCGCCACGCCGATGGTGTACTTCGGCACCAATGTGCTGGACACGAAATCCGGCATCATGGTCACCGGCAGCCACAATCCACCGGACTATAACGGCTTCAAGATGGTGCTGGCCGGCGAAGCGATCTACGGCGACGCGATCACCGGCCTGTATGAACACATCGCCAGCGGCACCCTGCAGGCCGCCGCGCAGCCGGGCGGCTACAGCACGCACGATATCCGCGCCGCCTACCTGGAGCGCATCATCGGCGACGTGAAGATCGCACGGCCGATCAAGATCGCCGTCGACTGCGGCAACGGTGTCGCCGGTGCGTTCGCGGGCGACCTGTACCGCGGCATGGGCTGCGAGGTCATCGAGCTGTTCTGCGAGGTGGACGGCACCTTCCCGAACCACCACCCGGACCCGGCACACCCGGAAAACCTGCAGGACCTGATCCGCGCGCTGCAGGACAGCGATGCCGAGATCGGCCTGGCCTTCGACGGCGACGGCGACCGCCTGGGCCTCGTCACGAAGGATGGCCAGATCATCTATCCGGACCGCCAGATGATGCTGTTCGCGGCCGATGTGCTGTCACGTGTGCCGGGCGAGCAGATCCTGTACGACGTGAAGTGCACGCGCCACCTGGCGCCGTACATCGAGAAATCGGGCGGCAAGCCGCTGATGTACAAGACCGGCCATTCGCTGGTAAAGGCCAAGCTGAAGGAAACCGGCGCCCCGCTGGGCGGCGAAATGAGCGGCCACATCTTCTTCAAGGAACGCTGGTACGGCTTCGACGACGGCCTGTACGCCGGCGCGCGCATGCTGGAAATCCTGACGAAGGAACAGGACCCGTCGGCGCTGCTGAACGCGCTGCCGCAATCCGACAGCACGCCGGAACTGCACCTGCAGCTGGCGGAAGGCGAGAATTTCCTGGTGATGGACAAGCTGCGCGCGGATGCGAAGTTCCCCGGCAACGAGCGCATCATCACGATCGACGGCCTGCGCGTCGAGTACGCGGACGGCTTCGGCCTGGCGCGCTCGTCGAACACCACGCCGGTGATCGTGCTGCGCTTCGAAGCCGAAACGCCGGAAGCGCTGGCACGCATCCAGGGCCAGTTCCGCGATGTGATCCTGAACGCGAAGCCGGACGCGCAGCTGCCGTTCTGATCTTCCTTCCCGATTGATGAACATCCTGCTGGTGCGCGTCTCCTCGCTGGGAGACGTGCTGCACAACATGCCCATCGTGGCGGACATCCGCCGCCACTTTCCCGGTGCGAACATCGACTGGGTGGTGGAAGAGGGCTATGTCAGCCTCGTGCGACTCAATCCCGAAGTACGCAACATCATCCCGTTCGCGCTGCGGCGCTGGCGCAAGAATCTGCGCGACAAGGCCGTGCGCGCCGAGGTCAAGGCGTTCTTTCGCCGCGTGCGCGAGGTCGAATACGACTATGTGTTCGACACGCAGGGGCTGCTGAAGACCGGCGTCATCATGGGCGCCGCCCGCATCAGGAAGGGCGGGCAGAAGGTGGGCCTGGCGAACGGCAGCGAAGGCTCCGGCTACGAAGGCATCTCGCGCATTTTCCATAGCAGGAGCATTCCGCTCGATCCGCGCACGCACGCGGTGGCGCGCGGCCGGCTCGTGGTCGGCGCCGCGCTGGGCTATGCGGTCGACACACCGGCCGATTTCGGCCTGCCCGAGGTGGCTGCCGGCGAGCCGCGGCCGGACTGGCTGCCGGCCGGACCGTATGCCGTGTATTTCCACGGCACCGCGCGCGACGCGAAAAAATGGGCACCGGCCAACTGGATCGCGCTGGGGCGCGAGCTGGCGCCGATGCCTGTCCTGCTGCCGTGGGGTTCGCCGAAAGAAAAGGCCGAGGCCGAGGCCCTGGCCGCCGCCATGCCGAACGCGCGCGTGCTGCCGAAGCTGTCGATGGCCGATGCGGTGATGCTGGCACGCCGCGCCACGCTGGCGGTCGGCGTCGATACGGGCCTGACGCATATCGCCGCCGCCTTCAGCCGGCCGGTGGTCGAGATCTACTGCGACTCGCCGCGCTGGAAAACCGAAGGCAACTGGTCGCCGAAGATCATCAACCTGGGCGACCGGGGCGCTCCGCCGTCCGTGGCGGAAGTGGCGGCGGCCGCCAGAAGCCTGCTGTGAAGGGGCCGGCTTGATCCGCTTTTTCTACACCTTGCTGTGGCGGCTGGCGCTGCCGCTGGTGCTCGCGCGCCTGTGGTGGCGCGGCCGCAAGGAACCCGGCTACCGGAAATTCTGGAACGAACGCCTTGGCATCTACGGCCGCCGGGCAGCCAACGACGAGCCGCTGACGATCTGGGTGCATGCCGTGTCCGTCGGTGAAACGCGCGCCGCGGAACCACTGGTGGAAGCGCTGCTGAAGCGTTATCCACGCGGCCGCATCGTGCTCACGCACATGACGCCGACCGGCCGAGCCACTGGCAAGAGCCTGTTCGGCAAGCACGGTGCACGCGTCGTGCAATCCTACCTGCCGTATGACGTGCCGTCCCTGGTGGGGCGCTTCATCGCGCATTTCGAACCGCGCATCTGCATCCTGATGGAGACCGAAGTGTGGCCGAACCTGATCGCCGGCTGCAACCGGCGCCACGTGCCGGTGGTGCTGGCGAATGCGCGCCTGTCCGAGCGCTCGCTGCGCAAGGGCCGCAAGCTGGGCCGGCTGATGGCCGATGCGGCGCGCGGCATCTCGCTGGTGGCTGCCCAGACCGGCGACGACGCCGCCCGCGTGCGTGCGCTCGGCGTGGCCAACGTGGCCGTCACCGGCAGCATCAAGTTCGACGTGGTGGTGCCGCCGGCCGCGCTGGCCATTGGCGCACAACTGAAGAAACAATTCGGCGCAGAGGGCATGGCGGCGCGGCCGGTGCTGCTGTGCGCCAGCACCCGCGAGGGCGAAGAGGAACCGATCCTCGATGCCTTCGATGCGGCCTGCAAGGCTGCCGCGCTGCCGGAAGGGGCGCTGCTGCTGCTGGTGCCGCGGCATCCGCAGCGCTTCGATGCCGTCGAGGCACTGGTGCGGGAACGGGGTATCGTCGTACAGCGGCGCTCCGCGCTGGCGCAACCCGGCGCAGGCGTCGATGCCGCCACCCGTGTCGTGCTGGGCGATTCGATGGGGGAGATGTTCGCCTACTACGCCAGCTGCGATGTCGCCTTCATCGGCGGCAGCCTGCAGCCGCTGGGCGGCCAGAACCTGATCGAGGCCGCGGCACTGGGCAAGCCGGTACTGATCGGCCAGCATACCTTCAACTTCGCCCAGGTCAGCGACGATGCCGTTGCCGCCGGGGGCGCCCTGCGCATTGCCGACGCCGCCGACCTGATGAAGCAGGCCGCGCGGCTGCTGGCCGACGACGGCGCCCGCAACGCGATGGGCCGCGCCGGCCTGGCGTTC
>DASVVD010000571.1:0-17318 GCA_036386715.1 Pseudoduganella sp. | reverse complement strand
GCGGTGCCGGAAGGCGGCAGCGAAGCGCGCGACGAGCACGCCGCCGCCATGCCGCCCGATCCCAACAACGTGCTGCGCCTGCGCGTGCTGATGCCGGTGCCGGATCCGGTGCAGCCTTCCGGCGGGCGCCTGGCGCCGCGCTACCTGCAGATCATCCAGGCGGCATCGCCGCAGCTGGCGAACGACGGCGAAAAGCTGCGCACCGCCTACAGCCAGTACAAGGAGCGCGAAGTCGCCCGCCTCGACCTGCGGCGCATGTACGTCGAGACGCTGACCCTCACGCTGCTGCTTGCCGTATTCGGCGCGATCGCTGCTGCCTTCCTGATCGCCAACGACCTGGCGCAGCCGCTGCTGCTGCTGGCCGAAGGCACGCGCGCGGTGGCCGAGGGCGACCTCTCGCCGCGCCCGATCGTCGCCAGTTCCGACGAACTGGGCACGCTGACCCAGAGTTTCAACGCGATGACGCGCCAGCTTTCCGACGCGCGCAGCGCGGTCGAACGCAACCGCGTCGCGCTGCAGAACGCCAAGGCCCACCTGGAATCCGTGCTGGGCAATATGTCGGCCGGCGTGATGGTGCTCGATAGCGAATTCCGCCTCGTTACCTGCAACGATTCCGTCGAACGGATCCTGCAGAAGGCCGGCGTCACGCTGATCGGCAGGCCCCTCGCGGAAGTCGATGGCATGCACGAGTTCGCGGCGGCCGTGATTGCCGCGTTCTCGGCCCAGAGCGCGCAATCGGCCGCCGGCCGCAATATCCAGCGCCTGCACTGGCAGCGGCAGATCGAGATCCCGCGCCTGGCCAGCAACCCCGACGACAACGACCTGATCCTGCTGACGCGGGGCTCGCGCCTGCCGCTCGAAGGCGGCGGCGGCTATATCGTGGTGTTCGACGACATCACCGACGTGATTTCGGCGCAGCGCTCGATCGCCTGGGGCGAGGTGGCACGCCGGCTGGCGCACGAGATCAAGAATCCGCTGACGCCGATCCAGCTGTCGGCCGAGCGGCTGCAGATGAAGCTCGAGAACAAGCTGGCCCAGGCCGACGTCGACCTGCTCAACAAGAGTACCAACACGATCGTCAACCAGGTGGCCGCGATGAAGCGGATGGTCGACGACTTCCGCGACTACGCCCGCACGCCGCCGGCGCAGCTCGGGCCGCTGGACCTGAACGAGCTGGTCGAGGAGATCCTCCACCTGTACGTGGCCGGCGACGGCAACGACATCATCCATCCGCAACTGGCGCCCTACCTGCCACTGGTGATGGGCGACGAGACGCAGTTGCGCCAGGTGATCCATAACCTGCTGCAGAATGCCCAGGATGCACTGGCCGACCTGCCCGAAGGGAGCCGGCCGCCGCGCGTGGATGTGGTGACCGAGGCGATTCATTACCAGAGCGCCGATGGCGGTACCCGCATCGCGGTGCGCCTGTCGATCTCGGACAATGGCCCCGGCTTTGCGCCGAAGATCCTGGCCCGCGCATTCGAGCCTTACGTGACGTCGAAGGCGCGCGGCACCGGCCTGGGCCTGGCGATGGTGAAAAAGATCATCGACGAGCATGGGGGAAGAATCGATATCCAGAACCATCCGGACAGTTGTGGCGCTTCGGTACTGATTTTGCTGTTAAAGTTGGCACCGGTGCAGTTGGCATAATAGTGGAGCGCACATAAAATCATTGTCAGTACCAGAACAAGGCCGGGCAGCCGGCAAAAAAGAACAGAAGGGCAGGCATAGATGGCAAACATTCTCGTAGTTGATGATGAAATGGGTATTCGGGAGCTCCTCTCGGAAATCCTCGGTGACGAAGGACACGCGGTCACGCTGGCGGAAAACGCGCAGCAGGCCCGCCAGGCTCGCGCGGCCGGGGCACCGGACCTGGTGTTGCTCGATATCTGGATGCCGGATACGGACGGCGTCACGCTGCTGAAGGAATGGCAGCGCGACGGCCTGCTGACAATGCCGGTGATTATGATGTCCGGCCATGCAACGATCGATACTGCGGTCGAGGCCACCCGCATCGGCGCACTCAATTTCCTCGAAAAGCCGATTGCAATGCAAAAGCTGCTCAAGGCAGTGCAGGCGGGCCTGGCGCGTGGGCAGGAGGTGGTACGCCAGCCCGTGATGGCGCAGCGGCCTGCCGCCTTGCCGCCGGTCGAGGAAGCGGCCCCGCCCAGCTTCGGCGTGCAGGCGGCACCGCCGCAGGGGGCGCATGGCATTGCCGTGGCGCGTGGCAGCGGCGGCGAGGGCCACATGTTCAGCCTGTCGTTCGACCTGCCCCTGCGCGAGGCACGCGATGCGTTCGAGCGCATGTACTTCGAGCATCACCTGGGGCGCGAGGGCGGCAGCATGACACGCGTGGCGGAGAAAACGGGCCTGGAACGCACCCATCTTTACCGCAAGCTGAAACAGCTCGGCGTGGAGCCGGGCAAGCTCGCCAAGAAAAACCAGCAAGTCTGATTTGCCTTCCAGGGTCATGACCACGCTGGTGACCGGCCGGCGCGCCTTCGATCGCGAAACGTCGATCGCCGCGCAGCTGGCCGGCATGGCGGCGCCCGCTGCTGCCTCCGGCAGGCTTTTATCCGATACACTCCCGTCGGACAGTTCCGGATCAGATACAGCGGGACTGGCTGCGCACGCGCCAGTCGCAGTCATCAGCGAAGGCCTGGCCGATCCGAATACTCCCCTGGCCGACTGGCCGCACGTGCAAGTGCTGCGGATCGCACCCGGTTGCCTGTGTTGCGCCGGTAACGTGGTGTTGCGTGTTACATTGAATCGTCTCTTGCGGCGCCCGCCGGCGCAGCTCTTTATCAGCCTGGCTGATGCCACCCATGTCGGACAGTTGCGCGCGATGTTGTCGGCGCCGCCCTACGATACGCTCCTGTCCCTCTGCGACGATGTCGCGGCACCCGCCATCGCTTCCTGACTTCGCCGGCAAGCCTCTTGAAATGGGCTGGCACAGCCCCACTTCGATATCAAACGCTACACTGAAGCTGCACTGAAGCTGCACTGAAGCTGCGAATTCAAGCTTTGAGTTCAAGCATGTACGCATGCTGCACTGAATGCAAAGCCAACAATACGGAACCTGCCGGTTCTGCCCTTGAGAGAAGGAAGTGCCATGAACCTCATCTACAACAGCGAGCAGTACAGCGTCGTCGAGTTCGGACCTGACCGCGATCTCGAATCCCTGCGTTTCGGCGGCTATGAAATCGTCGACAAGGGTGGCAAGCGCGAAATTTTCATCGCCGGTGTGCTGGCCCAGAATTTCCGGCGCGATGTCAACCAGCTGATCGCCAACGAACCCACGATGGAGGAAATCGACGAATTCCTCGGCAACTACGATTCACTGATGAGCCAGCCGGTACTGCTGCACTGACACGCGGCTGATATATCGGATGGCGCACCTGTGGTAAGGTGACGGTCGGCAAGACCTTACCATGTCATATCATGTGCCAACTCCTGGGAATGAACTGCAATGTGCCGACCGACATTGTGTTCAGTTTTACCGGCTTCGCCTTGCGCGGTGGCCGCACCGATGTCCACCATGATGGCTGGGGCATCGCATTTTTCGAAGGCGCCGGCGTGCGCCACTTCGTCGATCACCAGCCGGCCGTCGATTCGCCGGTCGCCACGCTGATCAAGACTTATCCGATCAAGTCCCGCAACGTCATCGCCCACATCCGCAAGGCCACGCAGGGCGAGGTCTCGCTCGAGAACTGTCATCCCTTCATGCGCGAACTATGGGGCCGTTACTGGGTATTCGCCCACAATGGCGACCTGAAGGCATTCAATCCGCTGCTGGATGGCCCTTATCGCCCGGTAGGGACCACGGACAGCGAGCGGGCCTTTTGCTGGCTGCTGCAGGAGTTGCGCGGGCGCTTCGGCGACACGCGACCGCCGCTGGCGGACCTGACTGCGGCGTTGGGCGAGCTGGTGCCGCATATCGCTGCCCACGGCACCTTCAACATGATGCTCTCCGACGGTTCGGCGCTGTTTGCCCATTGTTCGACGAACCTGTTCTGGCTCGTGCGCCAGCACCCGTTCGATACCGCGATCCTGTCCGACGAGGATGTCCGCGTGGACTTTTCGCAGGTGACCACGCCGAACGACAGGGTGGCCATCATCGTCACGCAGCCGCTGACCACGAACGAATCCTGGACCGCATGCGCGGCCGGGGAAATGCTGTGTTTTGTGGATGGATTGCCTCAGAAAAACATATTTCCGCCAAAGCCTCCGCCGGGAATGTCAGAATAAGCAAAAAACCGAGAGAACGTTTTCCATGATCGACCTGTCCGGCACCGACCTTTCCCGCTCCGTGCGCGTGCGCGAGTTCTACCTCGGCCGCCAGCCGATCCTTGATCGCGCCGGGGCGCTGTTCGGCTACGAGCTGTTGTTCCGCAACGGTCCGGTCGGGCCGGCGCAAATCGATACCAGCGAACTGTCGGCCACTGCCGCCGTGCTCGCGCATGTGTCGCAGCTGGGGGTGGAAAAGGTGATCGGCGACGGCCTCGGCTTCGTCAATGTCGACGAAGGCGCGTTGATGAGCGATATCTTCGGCTTCCTGCCGCGTGAAAAAATCGTGCTTGAAATCGTCGAGACGCTGCAGCCCACGCCGGCGGTGCTGGCACGCATGGCGGACCTGGCCGGCCACGGCTTCCAGTTCGCGCTGGACGATGTGCGCGGCGACAGTACGCAGTTGCAGGCAATGCTGCCGATGACGCAGTTCGTGAAGATGAGCATGAACGGCTTGCAGGCCGGCTTGCAGCCAGGCGCGCCGAGCGCACTGGCCGCGCGGCTGAAAGGCGAGGGCAAGCAGCTGGTCGCGGAAAAAGTGGAAACGCGCGAAGCGTTCACGGCATGCCTGGACCTGGGCTTCGATTATTTCCAGGGCTATTATTTTGCCAGGCCGCTCATCATGAGCGGCAAGAAGCTGTCGCCATCGCAGCTGGCGGTCATGGAACTGATGACGCTGGTGGTGTCCGACGCCGACAATATCGTGGTCGAGCGCGCGATCAAGCGCGATGCATCGCTGGCAATGAACCTGCTGCGCCTGGTGAACACGCCGGCGGTGGGGGCGCGCCAGCGCATCGATTCGCTGAGCCAGGCAGTGACGATCCTGGGCCGCCGCCAGTTGCAGCGCTGGTTGCAGATCATGCTGTATGCGGAACCGGGGAAGCGGGGCGGCAGCCAGACCCCGCTGCTGATGCTGGCCACCACGCGCGGCCGGCTGCTCGAGCTGCTGGCGCACAAGCTGCGCCCGGCGCACCGCCACGTGGCCGACATCGCATTCACGGTCGGCATCATGTCGCTGATGGACACGCTGTTCTCGATCCCGATGGCCGAACTGCTCACGCAGATCCCCGTCAGCGATGAAGTGGCGGAAGCGCTGCAATACCGTTCCGGCTTCTTTGGCGAGCTGCTCAAGCTGGCCGAATGCATTGAACGCATCGAGGACATGCAGGACGCCATCATGCCGGTGCTGCGCGAGCTCGAGATGTCGACCGATGAACTGGTGGAACTGGAAATGTCCGCATTCGAGTGGAGCGACAACGTGGTGCGCTACGCGGCTTGACCGGCGTGCGGTCTGTGAAGGAACGGCATCGCAGGGGCGATGCCGTTTTCATGTAAAGGGGAGGCAATGCGCGAAGTATTGCTGGATGTGCGCGATCTGGCCAAAGCCTATGGCAGCCGGCATGCCGTGGATGGTGCATCGTTCCAGGTGCGGCGTGGCCAGACAGTGGGGCTGCTGGGGCCGAACGGCGCCGGCAAGTCGACGATCGTCGCCATCATTGCGGGCATTCTCGATGCCGATGCCGGCGAAGTGCTGGTCGATGGGCTCCCTGCCGGCACCCGGCACCATGACACGCGGCGCCGTATCGGCCTGGTGCCGCAGGAACTGGCGCTGTACGACGACCTGTCCGCCCTCGACAACCTGAAGCTGTTCGGCGCGCTGTATGGCCTGAAAGGCAGTTCCCTGAACGGGCGCTGCGCCGCCGTGCTGGCGCTGGTGGGCCTGGCCGACCGCGCGCGCGAGAAACCTGCCACGTTCTCGGGCGGCATGAAGCGGCGCCTGAATATCGCCGCCGCGCTGCTGCACGAACCGGCACTGCTGATCCTCGACGAACCCACCGTGGGTATCGATCCGCAAAGCCGCAACGCCATTTTCGACACGCTCGAAGCATTGCAGCGCTCGGGCACGGCTTTGCTCTACACCAGCCATTACATGGAAGAAGTGGAGCGCTTGGCGGACCACATCGTGATCATCGACCACGGCAAGGTACTGGCCGACGACAGTCCTGCAGCATTGTATGCGCGGCTGCCGGCGCGGGCCGCGCTGCATGTCGAGCTGGCCGTGACGCCGGCCGCCGGGCTGGCGGCGGAGCTGGAGCAGCTGCCCGGTGTCGCGGGCGTGCAGTGCGACGGCGCCGCGCTCGACGTGCGGCTGCAGGACGGCGCGCACGCGGTCGCAGTGCTCGACTGGCTGCGCGAGCGGGGGCAGGTGCCCGTGCACTTCGCCACCGCCCGCGCGCGCCTGGAAGATGTGTTCCTCGGCCTCACCGGCCGCACCTTGCGCGACTGAAGGAATCTCCATGACCGCCATACTCGCCCTGGTCCGCAAGGACCTCAAGTTGTACATCAACGACCGCCGCGCGTTGATGATCCACCTGCTGGTCCCCGTGATCGTGGCCGCGTTCTTCGGCGCGCTGTTCGGCGGCGACACCGGCAAGGGCCAGACCGGCAAGATCGACATTGCCCTGATACAGCAGGACAGCTCCGATATCGGCGTGAAGATCGCCGCTGGACTGAAAAGCGAACCAACGCTGCGGGTGCAGACGCTGACACTGGACGAAGCGCGCGCCAGGGTCGCCGCCGGCAAGGTCAATGTCGCCGTCGTGATTCCGGCCGGCTTCGGCGATGCGGCGGGCAGTGCGCTGTTCGGCGCGGGCGAGAAACCCGCCCTGCCACTGTTCTACGATCCTTCCCAGGCCACAGTGCTGGCAATGGTCAAGGGCCTGCTGACCAAGGAGGTCATGCAGCACGTCAGCGCGGAAATGTTCAACGGCAAAACGGGGCGCGACTTTACCGACACCAGCCTGGCGCAGATCGAGGGAGCTGCCGGCGCCGATCCGGAGCAGGCGGCGTTGCGCGACATGCTGCACAGCGTACGTGCCTTCCAGGGGCGGCAGGAACAGACTCGCAAAGCTGCCGGCAACGCGACCGCGGGGCCGGGGCAGGGTGGCCTCAGCATGCCGTTCGATACGCGCGACGAGGCGGTCAGTTCGGGCCCTGCCTATAACGTGTACGCCCACACCTTTGCCGGCATGGGCGTGCAGTTCATCCTGTTCATGGGCATCGACCTGGGCATCGGCCTGCTGACGGCCCGCCGCACCGGCCTCTGGAACCGTCTGCTGGCCGCACCGGTCACACAGGGGCAGGTGCTGCTGTCGCGCACCATCTCCGGAACGATCATTGCTGCCGGGCTGCTGGCCGCAATTTTCCTGTGTGCCGTGGTGATCTTCGGCGTGGAAATCACCAACCTGCCCGGGTTCGCGCTCGTCACCCTGGGCTTCGCGCTGATGACGGCCACGTTCGGCCTGATGATTGCCGCGTTGGGCAGGACCCCGGAGGCGGCGCGCGGCATTGCCACGTTCGCCACGCTGATGATCGTGATGCTGGGCGGCGCCTGGGTGCCGTCGTTCATCTTTCCGGAATGGCTGCAGACGCTCTCGCTGGCCATGCCGGCCCGCTGGGCGATCGACGGCTTCGATGCCGTGACATGGCGCGGCCTCGGCATCGAGGCGGCACTGCGCTGCACGGCAGTGCTGATCGGCTTTGCCGCGCTGTTCGGTGCCCTGGCCGCGTGGCGCTTCCGCACCAGGGCCAGGGACGCCTAGGACGCCTGGCCCTACAGGTTCGGCGCCAGCCAGCTTTCCATCTGTGCCTTGGGCACGCCGCGCCGCGCCACCATGTCGTTCAGCTGGTCCTCGTTGATCTTGCCGACCGAGAAGTACTTCGCTTGGGGGTGGGCGAAGTAGAAGCCGGCCACGGCGGCGCCGGGGAACATCGCGAACGATTCCGTCAACTCCATGCCGATCTCCTCGGCGCCGGTCACGCGGAACAGCTCGGCCTTCACCGTGTGTTCCGGGCAGGCCGGGTAGCCCGGGGCCGGACGGATGCCGGCATATTCCTCGCGGATCATCTGCTCGTTCGTCAGCCGCTCGTCCGTCGCGTAGCCCCACAGGTCCTTGCGTACGCGCTCGTGCAGGTATTCGGCGAAGGCTTCGGCCAGGCGGTCGGCCAGGGATTTCAGCATGATCGACGAATAATCGTCGTGCGCGTCCTCGAAGCGCTTTTCGTACTTTTCGATACCCAGGCCGGCCGTCACCGCGAACATGCCGATGTAATCCTTCACGCCCGACGCCTTCGGCGCAATGAAATCGGCCAGGCACTGGTTCGGGCGCTGCACGCCGTCGATCACGGGTTTCACGCCCTGCTGGCGCAGGCCATAGTAGGTGAATGCCACTTCGCTGCGCGTATCGTCGGTGTACACCTCGATGTCGTCGTCGTTCACGCTGTTGGCGGGCAGCAGCGCCACCGTGCCGTTGGCGGTCAGCCAGCGGCCATCGATGATCCGCTTGAGCAGCGCCTGGCCTTCCTCGAAGACCTTGGTGGCGGCCTCGCCGACGACTTCGTCGGTCAGGATCGCCGGGAACGGGCCGGCCAGGTCCCAGGTCTGGAAGAACGGGCCCCAGTCGATGTACTGCGCCAGCAGCGCCAGGTCGACGTTGCGGAACAGGCGGCGGCCGACGAATTTCGGCTTCACCGGCGCAAAGTCCAGCCTGGCCTTGTTGGCGCGCGCGGCGGCCAGCGTCACCGTCGGCAACGCCTTCTTGTTCGCATGCTGTTCGCGGATGCGGGCGTAATCGGTGTCGAGTTCCTGCACGTAGCGGTCGCGTGCCTCGGGCGTGAGCAGCGACTGCGCCACCGACACCGAGCGTGATGCATCCGGCACGTACACCACCGGGCCGTCGTAGTTGTGGGCGATCTTCACCGCCGTGTGGGCACGGCTGGTGGTGGCGCCGCCGATCAGCAGCGGGATCTTCAGCATGCGGAAATGCTCGTCGCGCTGCATTTCCTTGGCCACGTGCGCCATCTCCTCGAGCGACGGGGTGATCAGGCCGGACAGGCCGATGATGTCGGCGTTCTCCACCTTGGCGCGCGCCAGGATCTCGGAGGCGGGCACCATCACGCCCATGTTCACCACTTCGAAATTATTGCACTGCAGGACCACGGAAACGATGTTCTTGCCGATATCGTGCACGTCGCCCTTCACGGTGGCGATCACGATCTTGCCCTTCGGCTTGGCGACGATGCCGGTGCGCTTTTCCTCGGCCAGCTTCTCTTCCTCGATGTACGGAATCAGGTGCGCCACGGCCTGCTTCATCACGCGTGCCGATTTCACCACCTGCGGCAGGAACATCTTGCCCTGACCGAACAGGTCGCCGACGATGTTCATGCCATCCATCAGCGGGCCTTCGATCACGTTGATCGGCCGGCCGCCGCTGTTGAACACCTGCTGGCGCATTTCCTCGGTATCTTCGGTGATCCATTGCGTGATGCCGTGCACCAGCGCGTGCGCCAGCCGCTTTTCGACCGGCGCCGAGCGCCATTCCAGCGTTGCCGCTTCCTGCTTGTCGCCGGCTTTCAGCGTGCCGGCGATCTCGATCATCCGCTCGGTCGCATCGGGGCGGCGGTTCAGTACCACGTCTTCCACGCGCTCGCGCAATTCGGCCGGCAGGTCGTCGTACACGCCCACCATGCCGGCGTTGACGATGCCCATCGTCATGCCGGCCTTGATGGCGTGGTACAGGAATACCGTGTGGATCGCCTCGCGTGCCGGGTCGTTGCCGCGGAACGAGAACGACACGTTCGACACGCCGCCGCTGATCTTCGCATGCGGCAGGTTGTCCTTGATCCAGCGCGTGGCATTGATGAAGTCCACCGCGTAGTTGTTGTGCTCCTCGATGCCGGTGGCGACCGCGAAGATGTTGGGGTCGAAGATGATGTCTTCGGCGGGGAAGCCCACTTTTTCCGTCAGCACCTTGTAGGCGCGCTCGCAGATCTCGATCTTGCGTTCGAAGGTGTCGGCCTGGCCCGTTTCATCGAACGCCATCACGATGACGGCGGCGCCGTAGCTGCGGCACAGGCGCGCCTGGCGGATGAATTCCGCTTCGCCTTCCTTCATCGAAATCGAGTTGACGATCGACTTGCCCTGCACGCACTTCAGGCCGGCCTCGATGACGGACCATTTCGACGAGTCGATCATGATCGGCACGCGCGAGATGTCCGGCTCCGAGGCGATCAGGTTCAGGAAGCGCGTCATCGCCGCCAGCGAATCGAGCATCGCCTCGTCCATGTTGATGTCGATGACCTGGGCGCCGTTCTCGACCTGCTGCCGCGCGACGGACAGCGCTTCGTCATACTGCTCGTTCAGGATCATGCGCGCGAACGCCTTGGAGCCGGTCACGTTGGTGCGCTCGCCCACGTTGACGAACAGCGAATCGTCGTCGATCGTGAACGGCTCCAGGCCGGACAGGCGCTGCGCCACCGGAATGCGCGCCGGGGTGCGCGGCGGCATGTCCTTCAGCAGGTCGACGATGGCGGCAATGTGGTCCGGCGTGGTGCCGCAGCAACCGCCGGCCATGTTGATGAAGCCCGCATCGGCGAACTCGCGCAGCAGCGCCGACGTATCGGCCGGCAGTTCGTCGAAGCCGGTGTCGCTCATCGGGTTGGGCAGGCCGGCGTTCGGATAGATGCAGACGAAGGTATCGGCGATTTGCGACAGCTCTTCCGCATACGGTCGCATCAGCGCGGCACCCAGCGCGCAGTTCAGGCCGATCGTGACCGGCCTGGCGTGGCGCACCGAATTCCAGAAGGCCGGCACGGTCTGGCCGGAGAGGATGCGGCCGGAGGCATCGGTGACGGTGCCGGAGATCATCAGCGGCAGGCGCTCCTGTTCCGGATGGTCCTCGAAATACTGGTCGATCGCGAACAGCGCGGCCTTGCAGTTGAGCGTGTCGAAGATGGTTTCCACCAGCACCACGTCGATACCACCCTCGACCAGCGCGCCGAGCTGTTCGTAATACGAAGCCACCAGCTGGTCGAACGTTACATTGCGTGCCGCCGGGTCGTTGACGTCCGGCGAGATCGACGCAGTCTTCGGCGTCGGGCCCAGCGCGCCGGCCACGAAGCGCGGCTTGTCCGGCGTGCTGTACTTGTCCACGGCCGCGCGGGCCAGCCTGGCCGCCTGCAGGTTCATCTCGCGAACCAGGTGTGCCATGTGGTAGTCGTCCTGCGCGATGCCGGTGGCGCCGAAGGTATTGGTTTCGATCAGGTCGGCACCGGCAGCCAGGTAGCGCTCGTGGATTTCCTGGATGACGTGCGGCTGCGTGAGGTTCAGCAGCTCGTTGTTTCCCTTGACGAACAGCTCGCGTGCACCGCTGTCGGCCGGCGCCGCGAAACCGGCGAAGCGCTCGCCACGGTATGCCGCTTCATCGAGCTTGTATTGCTGGATGATTGTGCCCATCGCGCCATCGAGGAACATGATGCGGCGCGACAGGATGTCGCGCAGTTGCGCTTCGGTCTGCGAGACGGGACGGGTCTGGTTCATGGCGGTCGGTGGGGAACAGGAAGGGGGTACGATTATACGGCAAAGCGGAGCCGGCTTCAGGCAACGGCACCGAGTTCCATAAGGGGGCGGCAATCGCCGACGCCGGGCATGCCGGCAGCGTAAGTGCTGCGAGGGGAAGTGCACCGGAGCGGGAGTCCGGTGCGGTGTCGCGTGCAATGGTCCCGGATGAGACCGCGGCACGCCAGGGAAGATCAGCCGCGACCTGGCAGGACTGCCCGGCGGCGCCGTGCCGCGCCCGCAACGACCAGCAGCCCGGCTCCCAGCATGGCCCAGGTACCCGGTTCCGGCACCGCGAGGGCCATTGCTGGCGCCGCCAGCGAATGCGGCATGTAGGCCTCTCCCTTCTTGATGGAGAACCTGGTCTGGTCGGTCCAGAGATAAGCGTTTTGCGAGAACGAGCTTTGGGTCATCTGGTAATCGAATTCACGATCGCCGGAGATGAAATAGTGACCACCGCCGATATAACCCTCGGGATCCGTACTGCCAAACCCTGCAGAGAATTCAAGCTTGCCATTGAGCTTGTACCGGAAACTGTCGGTGCCGCACGTATAGTAGGCATTGCTGCTTCCTGCACAGCCGAGATAATCCATGCCGTTGAGGAAAAACGACGTTATTTCGGTCTTGTCGAGATAGCCATCATGGTTGGCATCGCGACCAGAAAAAGAACCTTTCAAACTATGGGAACTGGAGAAAATACCGGTATTTTCTTCAAGAAATCCTGTATAGGAAAAACTCCACGTTGGCGCTGCATTGGCGCTGCAGCTGGCGGCCAGTAAAGTGGCAAGTACGACAGTCTTTAACATATGCTACTCAACAAAAGTGAAGAAGAGTAAACATATTAACTTGCACGGCTTTGCGAAGAAACAAATTCCCACTACGTTGGTGCCGATACAACGCATTGATTAATCAAGGAATATCTGGATTGTTCACGTCAATACATTAGAAGGAATGAATAATGCTGAGCTGTGCCGCCGTGGCGGCACAGGAGGAAGTGCCGGCTCGGGCTATCCAGTGGTGGAGCGGCGACAGGGCCGCCGCCACTGCGGATTATTCGAAACGCAAGCCGTCGAGGGCGAAACCCTTGGTGAACTCGACAGCCGGCATGCGCTTGCCGCCCGGCTTTTGCAGTTCGGTCAGGCGCAGCGCACCGCTGCCGCACGCCACCACGATGCCGTGTTGCGCATCGGCGGCCAATACCTGGCCGGCCGGAGCGGTACTGCCCGCATCCAGCAGTTCGGCACCCCACAGCTTGATGATGGTGCCATTCACCGTCGCGTGCGCGCCGGGGAACGGATTGAAGGCGCGGATCTTGCGGCCCACTTCGCGCGCCGATTGCGCGAAATCCAGGGCAGCCTCTTCCTTGGCAATCTTGGCAGCATAGGTAACGCCGGTTTCCGGCTGTGGCACCGCCTCGATGACATCGTGCTGCATCTTGTGCAGCACCTTGACCACCATTTCCGCGCCCAGCGCCGCCAGCCGGTCATGCAGCGTGGCGGTGGTATCCTGCGGGCCGATGGGCGTGCGCTCGATCAGCAGCATCGGGCCGGTATCGAGCCCTTCTTCCATCTGCATGATGGTGACGCCCGTTTCATGGTCGCCGGCCTCGATCGCGCGATGGATCGGCGCGGCACCGCGCCAGCGCGGCAGCAACGAACCGTGAATATTGATGCACGGCTTGATATCGAGTGTGCTGCGCGGCAGGATCAGGCCATAGGCGGCGACCACCATCGCGTCGTAGTCGGTGGCCAGCAACAGTTCGTGCGCTGCCCTCGCTTCCTGCGCGCGCTGCGGATCTTTCGCATCCATCCGCAGCGACAGCGGCTGCGCCACGGCAATGCCGTGTTCGACCGCATACTGCTTGACGGCCGAGGGGTGCAACTGCAGGCCGCGGCCGGCCGGGCGGTCCGGCTGGGTCAGCACCAGCGGGATCTCGAAGCCCGCCGCATGGATGGCCCGCAGCGCCACGGCTGCGAATTCGGGAGTACCGGCAAAGACGACCTTCATCGGGCGCCCGTGTCAGCGGCGGCCGGCCGAGCGCAGCTGGCGCTCGCGTTCGATGCCGCGCTCTTCTTTCTGCAGCCTGGTCTTGATGCGGTTGCGCTTCAACGGCGACAGGTACTCGACGAACACCTTGCCCAGCAGGTGATCCATTTCGTGCTGGATGCACACAGCCAGCAGGCCATCCGCATCGACCTCGAAGAACTCGCCCTTTTCGTTCTGCGCGCGCACCTTCACTTTTGCCGGACGCTCCACGTCGTCGTAAACGCCGGGTACCGACAGGCAGCCTTCGTCGTAGACCTGCTTCTCGTCGCTGGCCCACAGCACTTCGGGATTGATGAAGACGGTCAGCTGATCCTTTGTCTCGCTGGTGTCGATGACGATCACGCTCTCATGCACGTCCACCTGCGTGGCAGCCAGGCCGATGCCGGGGGCGTCATACATCGTCTCGGCCATGTCGGCAACCAGGCGGGCAATGCGCTCGTCGAACTCGGTGACAGGCTTGGCGACCTTGTGCAGGCGCGGATCGGGATAGCGGAGGATGTTCAGTTTCGACATGGGTGATCTGATAAAAGAGATGCGGGTAAGGTAAGGATCGGCGTATAAATCGCCATGGTCAGTGCAAGCCGTTGCGTGATCGGAACCGATGCCGAGGTGCCGAAATCGCCTGCCTCGCAAAAAAGCAACGCCTGAACAACGGCCCGGCATGCATCACGGCAGTGTTTGGCTTGTCAGCAGTGTTTGGCTTGTCAGTTCAGGGTAAGTTAGGCAGAATGATTCTGTTCGGCAACTTCTCGGTGCAGGCACTGATGCTGCAGCGAAGTTTGCAACTGCTTTGCAACTAAATTGCAACCAAGTTGCAACTACACAAATGAAGCCAATAACCGGGAGCTTGCTCGGGCCGAATTAACGGACATATTCAATGAAAAATTTTAGCACAGTCGGCGTGCGCCTGTTGGTTGCAGCCATGTTCTCCAGTGTTCTCGTTGCCTCTGCAGGCGCGCAGGAGATGCGCTGTGAATTCCGGCCAGACGCGCCGGACCAGCACAGGGTAATGCGTGGCGACACCTTGTGGGACATTGCCGGCACATTCCTGCAAAAGCCGTGGTGCTGGCCGCAGGTATGGGGCATGAACCGTGCCGAGATTGCCGACCCGCACTGGATCTATCCTGGGCAGGTCATCTGGTTCGACCGCGTGGCCGGGCGCCTGCGGCTGGGCCACAAACTTGATACTGCCGAGCCTGGTACCGTGAAGCTCGCGCCGCAGGCACGCACCGAAGGCCTGGGCAAGGATGCCGTTCCGGCCATCCCGCCCGGTGCGATCGAACCGTTCCTGTCGCAGCCACTGATCATCGAGGCCGATGAGTTGAAACATGCGCCGCGCATCGTTGCCACTGCTGGCAACCGGGTCTTTCTCGGCAAGGACGACAAGGCCTACGTGCGGGGCGACCTGAAGGGCGCCACGTCGTTCCAGGCTTTCCGGCCCGGCAAGCCACTGCGCGATCCGGTCACGGGCGTGGTGGTGGGACAGGAGGCCCATTATCTGGGCACGCTGGCCTTGCAGAAGGAAGCCGCGCCCGGCGCGGACGTGCACACGTTCATCGTCACCGGCGCAAAGGAGGAAATGGGGGTCGGCGACCAGCTGATGCGCACTGAGCCGGTACCGATGCAGAACTATGTGCCACACCCGCCGGCGGGGCAGGTGGACGCGCGCGTGCTGGCCATCTACGACGGCGTCGTGCATGCTGGGCAGAATCATGTCGTTTCGATCAATCGCGGAAAGCTTGACGGACTCGACGTCGGCTCGATGCTCCAGTTGTACCATGTCGGGCAGACGGTAACCGACAAGTCGGCCGATAAAGGCTGGCACAATCTCGGCAATCCGCAGGTCAGGCTGCCGGACGAACAGATCGGCAGCTTGTTTATCTTCCGCGTGTTCGGCCATGTGTCCTACGGCCTGATCATGCAGGTAACGGAGCCGGTGGTCGTGGGCGACGTCGCCAGAACGCCGGAGTGACCCCCACCGTGCAAGCCACGGAATCCCTCTTTCCCGATAGTGGCGCCGATGGTGGCGCCGATGGTGGCGCCGATGGCAGCCAGGCGCTGCTGCCGTGGCTGCGCCTGGCGCAGATGCCGGGCCTGCCGCGCCATGTGGCGGCGCGGCTGGTGCGCGATCACGTCACGGCGCATGCCGTCATCGAGGCGGCGCGCGCAGGCAAACTCGCTGACCCTTTCGGCGAACTGCCGTTGACCGCCATTGCCGCGCCTTATTCGCCGCGGCTGCGCGCGCTCGCCGAGGCCACGCTGCACTGGGCGGGCCAACCCGGCAATCATTTGCTGACACTGGGCGACGACGCCTACCCGCCGTTATTGGCGGAGATTGCCGATCCGCCAGTGCTGTTGCATGCGCAGGGCAACCTGTCCCTATTGTATGGAAACGCTGTCGGCATTGTCGGCAGCCGCAATGCAACGATGCAAGGCGTGGCCAATGCCAGCCGTTTCGCACGGGCCTTGTCGGAGGCGGGCTTCACGATCGTGTCCGGTCTTGCGCTCGGCATCGACACGGCCGCGCACCAAGGGGGCCTGTGCGGTGCCGGTTCCACGGTGGCCGTCGTCGGCACCGGCATCGATGTGATCTATCCGGCATCGAATGCCGCGCTGGCCGGGCGCATCGGCGAAGGCGGCTGCCTGCTCAGCGAATTCGTCCTGGGCACATCGGTGCGCCAGCATTATTTTCCGATTCGCAATCGCGTCATCAGCGGCTTGTCGCGCGGCGTTCTGGTGGTGGAGGCAGCGGAAAAATCGGGCTCGCTGATCACCGCGCGCCTTGCCGCCGAACAGGGCCGCGATGTGTTCGCGATTCCCGGATCGATCCATTCGGCGCTGGCCAAGGGTTGCCACAAGCTGATACGCGATGGTGCCAAACTGGTCGACACGGAACACGACATCCTCGAAGCGTTCGGCATGCAGCGCGGGCGCGCCGAAACAGCGATGCTGGAAGAACTTACGCATGCGGCAGACTTGTTGTTGACGGCACTGACATATGATCCGGTACCCGCCGATGAACTTGCGCAAAGGTTGAAACTCGACCCGGCTGACACTCAGGCAAGTTTGCTTGCATTAGAGTTAGCAGGTGTTGTGGAACGGCTGCCGGGTGGGGCTTTTCAGCGACTCAAAAGGTAGAAAGCAAGGGTGCGGGTCTTGTGCCGCGCCGATTTATGCTGATAGAGTAGCGCCATGTTCGACATCCTTGTTTATCTCTACGAGACCTATTATCGCCCCGATGCGTGCCCCGAACCGGCTGCGTTGGCGAAGAAGCTTTCCGCTGTCGGTTTCGACGACGTGGAGATTTCCGAGGCGCTGGTATGGCTTAACGACCTGACCGAAATCGCCGGTGTCGAAGAGGCGTCGACTTCGGCTTCGACAGGCACGCGTTTCTATGTCGAACGCGAGCAGGATGCACTGGGCACGCAGGCCATTGGCTTCATTGCCTTCCTGGAAAGCGCACGCGTGCTGTCGCCGCTGCAGCGCGAGATCGTCATCGAGCGCGCACTGGCGCTCGAGGAATCGCCCGTGAACCTGGGCAAGCTGAAAATCATCGTGCTGATGCTGCTTTGGAGCCAGGGCAAGGAGC
>DASVVD010000570.1:0-3772 GCA_036386715.1 Pseudoduganella sp. | reverse complement strand
GGCCAGGTCCTGCAGCATGAGGATGCCGAAACAGGCCTGCCCCAGCGGCGTGGCCTGTGCCCGCGCGCGGCTGAGAAGTCCCATCACGACGGCGGTCGACGACATGGCCAGGGTGATGCCGACGGTCATCGCCGCCGGCGGCGGATTGCCGAACCACAGGGCAATCGCGCCGATCGCGGCGGCCGTCAGCCCCACCTGCAGCACGCCGGTGCCGAACACGTCGCGCCGCAGCGCCCAGATGCGGGCCGGCGACAGTTCCAGGCCGATCATGAACATCAGGAACAGGATGCCCAGTTCGCCGAACATCCTGGCACCCTCGATATCGTGGAACGTGATATCGGCCAGCCACGGCACGGCGCCGGCCCAGGTGCCCAGCCCGTGCGGGCCGAAACACAGGCCGAGCAGCAGGAAGCCCGGTATCTGGCCGATGCGCAGCCGCTGCAGCAATGGCACGGCCAGGCCGGCAAGCAGCAGGAACAGCAGGGTCTCGCGAAGATCGGCGACGGTCATGGCTGCAAGTTTACACAGTAGCGCCATGCTGCGGCATACAATCACGCCTTTGCAAATTCGAAAGTGAGTCCATGTCGCACGCCGCCCGCAACGCCATCCTTACCGCCATGCTGCTCTCCACCGCCATTGCCCCGGGCCTGGCCCATTCGGCACCGGCCTGGGTCGCAAAGAGCGACGCCTACACCCAGCCGGTGCTCCAGGATACCGGCAGGTACCAGCCGGAGAATGCCTCCTCGCTGGGCAGCGAGGAATTCGACACGGCGGTCGCCGATTTCAGGCCGCGCGACTACGAGCGTGAACTGGCCGATACCGAGAAGCGCCTGGCGTCGCTGCGCACGCAGCTCGGCGCCGAAAAGGATCCGAAGGTGCGCCAGGACCTGGACATCCTGATCGATTCGCGCGAGAAAAAGATCGCCTCGATGAAGCTGCAGCGCCAGTACCTTGTGACGTACGTGAACGTGGCCGAACTGGTGTACGGCGGCCTGCAGGTGCTGCTCGAGCCGCGCAACAAGCCGGAACGCCAGAAGGCGGCACTGGTGCGCCTGAAGCGCTACGTCGGCCGCGATACGGGCTTCGCGCCGATCGCCACGCTGGTGCGCCAGCGCACCGAGGAACAGCTGGCCCGCAAGGGACTGACCGGTCCGTACGTGGGCGAAGTCGAGGATGGCCTGAACAACAATCCGACCTACCTCGACGGCATTGCCGAGCTGTTCAAGGCGGCGAAGCTGACCGGCTGGGAGGCCGACTTCGCGACGCTCCGGACGCAGGTAAAAGCCTACGACGACTGGACCCGTGCCAGCATCCTGCCGCGCACGCGCAAGGAAGTGCGCCTGCCGCGGGAAGTGTATGCGGACCGCCTTGTCAACGTGGGCGTGGACATCACGCCCGAGCAGATGATCGAGCGCGCCAGCTTCGACTTCCAGGAGCTGCGCGACCAGATGCAGGCGGTCGCCGGCACCATCGCCGCGCAGCGCAAGCTGGCTTCGAGCGACTATCGCGACGTGATGCGCGAACTGAAGAAAACCTCGCTCGCCCCCGACCAGCTGCTGCCGTACTACCGCAAGAGCGTGCAGGGGATGGAGGAAGTGATCCGCAAGCACGATATCGTGACCCTGCCGCAACGGGCGCCGTACATCCGCACCGCCACCGCCGCCGAGGCGGCCGCAATGCCGGCACCGTTCATGAGCCCTCCCCGCCTGATCGGCAATACCGGCGAATACGGCGAATTCGTGATTCCGCTGTCGAACCCGAAGTCGAAGGGCAAGATGGACGACTTCGACTTCGAGGCGATGGTCTGGACCCTGTCGGCGCACGAGGCGCGCCCCGGCCACGAGCTGCAGTTCGCCTCGATGGTCGAACAGGGCATGTCGATCGCGCGCGCCAACTTCGCTTTCAACAGCACCAATGTGGAAGGCTGGGGGCTGTACTCGGAGGCGTTGATGCTGCCTTACATGCCGCTCGAAAGCCAGCTGGTGTCATTGCAGATGCGCATGCTGCGCATGGCGCGGGCGATGCTCGACCCGTCGATCAACCTGGGCCTGATGACGCCGCAACAGGCCAAGGCGTTCCTGATGCGCGAACTGGTGCTGTCGGAGCCGTTCGCGCAATCGGAAGTGGACCGCTATTCGTACCGCCTGCCGGGACAGGCGACTTCCTACTATTACGGCTACGTGAAGCTGCGCGCCTTGCGGACGCTGGCCGAAATGGAACTGGGCAGCCGCTTCAAGCCGAAGGAATTCAACGACTTCGTGATCGCCCAGGGCATCCTGCCGCCGGATCTGCTGCGGGCGGCCGTGCTGCAGGACTTCATCGCTCCGCGGAAGGCGCAGTGACGGCCGGGCTGCCGGTCGAACCGGCAGCCGGGATCATGGCCGGAATCACAGCTGGAATGACAGCCTTCGGCGCCGGCGCCCGCCCGCCATGGCGGATGCCGGCGGCATCGAGTTCGGCCAGCAGCGCCGGCGCGTAGGCGGCATCCAGCGCGGCGGCCGGGAACTGGTACAGGCCGCCGTGTTCCGGCGCCAGCGGCGCCGCCTTCGCCAGCACGGCTTCGGCGGCGGTCCACAGCCGCTGCACGTGTTCCATCATTTTTTTTCGCCCGACCAGCCGTCGCCACGCTCCCGGATCGCTGGCGCGCAGCGCCTTCAGGTAGGCCACCGTGTAGAGCATGAAGTCGGCCATGCCGCCGATATTGCCGTTGATCGAATTGGCGCGCCCCAGCATCTCGCGGTACACCGGCGTGTCGGCGATCGCCACCTCGAACTCGGCGCCGGCAACGTGGGCGTTGAGTTCGTCGATCAGCGGAAAGAAGTCGCCGCGGTAGATATTGCGGTTGCCGAAGTAGACCGCATAGCGC
This sequence comes from Pseudoduganella sp., assembly GCA_036386715.1. Classification (GTDB taxonomy): domain Bacteria; phylum Pseudomonadota; class Gammaproteobacteria; order Burkholderiales; family Burkholderiaceae_D; genus Rugamonas. Next base: position 906 of record DASVVD010000570.1, on the reverse strand, counting down.
CCGTTCGGCTGCCGCTTGATGCTGGCGGGGATTTCCTTCGCGGCCAGCTCGAACGGGGGCGCCTGGCCGCGCTGGTAGTCGGTGACGTGGATTTCGCCGCGAAAGTGGAACACGGCACGGTTGCCGTGGCAGGCCGACAGCGCGAAGTCCAGCATGTGGTTCGCTTCGTGGAATGCCGTGAGCAGCGCCTGCAGGTCCATCGACTTCGCGCTGCGGATCCACCACATCACCTGCGGCTGCGCGGCACCGAACAGTGGCCGCACCGACGCGTATTCCGGCGCGGACAGCAGGGCCTTCATGGCCGCCGTGTCGTTGCCGGCCGCGAGCGCGGGGTTGTCCTTGCAGATTTCCTTGCCGGGCATTTTCTGCTGGCCGGCCGGCTCGAATACGAGCGGCATGCTGCCGCTGGCTGCGGCGCTGGCGCTACCCGCGCCAAGCAGCGAGGCGGTCAGCAGGGCAGCGCCCAGCAGGGCCGAGGTGCCGGTCGTCCTCATCGGCGCGCTGTTTTTCACCAGGCCTGCGCGGTCACGCCTGTGCGAACCGTGCAACCTGCTGCCCGCTGCCCGGCCGCCAGCATGCGCTCGACATAGCCGGCGATTGCGTTCAGTTGCGTCACGACCCGCATGGTTACCATGCCTCCCGTCAGATTCTCATCGAAATGCCGTTACTTGTCTCATCACTCCCGAGCAGGCGCAGCATCCGGGTGAGCCGTGAGAAATGTCAGACAAATGAGATTATAGAGTGGACATGGTCACAAAGGGGCTCGAACGTCTTGCCTGTTGTGTGCGACCAGTGGCTGGTCTATTTCGGATGGCAAGGCTTGGCGGAAGTACAGGAAGCCATGTCAACAGCGATGGAATACTGAACCAGCTTTTGCGCTTTGCAGCGATCGGATTCAACCAAGAA
>DASVVD010000569.1:0-8880 GCA_036386715.1 Pseudoduganella sp. | reverse complement strand
GGCGCTAGCTGGCATACACTGGAGACAACACGGTTGCGAATTTATCGATGCGTCCAACAACGCATCAGGGATCCATTGTTAACACGACTTGACTCGCTGCGCACAGCAGCCTTAGCCGGAGGAACGGTTCCTGTTGTTACGGCAAGCGCAGCCATGAGGCAGGTTGCAAGATATCGCGACTAATACAGCGCACTCGTTATCTGCCACTTCTCGTCCAATGATCGGCTCGGCAGAACTGGGGCGTTGCACGATGCAATCACAGCAGAATGGAGCAATCCTCGTTGGTGTTAGCGCGATAGACAAACGTCTATTTTGCGGCGGGAGCTGCCGGTCGTGACAGCCCGTGACTTTTCAACTTGGCAACCTGCCAAGCGCTAGTGAACGCTCGGGTTCGGTCAGAAGTCGCCGTTCAACATCACTTCCGCCAGACTTCAAACTTGTTTGTTTTTGGTGACGTATTTTCTTTTGCAGAGTGGACGAATTTGCACGCAATCGATAAGCTTGCAGCAAACTGTTCATAACCTTACTTGCCATTTCTTAGGGAGCCATATGGAACACGGTTACCTCGCAATCTTACTTGGGGCATTGGTGTTGAAGGGCGTGGCAAAATTGGTCCTATCCTCGGGACAATCCCAAATATTGACGATCGACTATGCCAGGATTGCCGATCCCGAGCAACTGCACCGCTGGGCCGCCAGGTGGCTCTCCGGGGCCGCTTTTGCAACAGCGTTGCTTGCCCTGGTCGCGTTTGCCGCGCCAGCCTACGCTGAGCTATTTCTGGCACTATTCTGTATCCTGGTGCTGGGCACGGCGGTGGCAATTACGCTAGGCGCACGCAGGTTCATGCACGCAAAAGGCAATTGAAGTCGATGCTGCGTTTTTGCTGCCTAGCGCGGTTGAGGTCGTCCTGCTCGAAGCCCGGGAAAAAGCGAATAGACCAACATAGTCGCAGGGCATTCGGCTCGACCAGGCACGCAATCCAGAATGAGGGCAATTGACTCATCACAGGCGCCGACCTCCGACGAGTAGTGTCCTGAGATAAGAGGCTGCAGGGTTCAAGCAATTCGTCCATCGAGGTGTCCGGGCAAATCACGCCACTACAGCACACATTCCCTACCCGCCCGATGCCGCCCGTGATCCCCGAGACGCACCGCAATACAACCGGGCATATCTGGCCGGTGGCTGTCCCACTTGCCTGGAGAAGGCGACGCTAAAGGCGTTTGCGGAGCTGTAGCCCACCCGCTCAGCGACGTCTGCAACGCTGTGCTCCGGTTTTCCCAGCAGGCTCTTTGCCAAAGCCATGCGCCACGCAAGCAGATATTCCATTGGTGCAGAGCCGATTGCTCGACTGAAGCGTTCGAAGAAAGTCGAGCGTGACAAGGCCGCTTCCTTCGCGAGCTGCGCCACGGTCCAGGGATACTGTGGTGCCTCATGCATGCAACGTATGGCTTTTGCCAGCCGCTCGTCAGAAAGTCCGCGTACTAACCCGGGCGAAGAAGAAACGCCCTCGGTGGACCGTAACGCTTCAATCACCAACACTTCAAGCAAATGTTTGAGAACCACGTCGCGGGCCGGGCGATTCGCACGAGACTCGCCGACTACGAGCTCCATTAATGACTGCAGACGGGTTTCCCCGCGCACGTGCAGGATATCCGGAAGCAAGGACACCAGCAAAGCCGCGTCCGGCGACTCGAAAACACAATATCCGACCAGCAGCCGGACATCCGCGGGCCCCAACGGGTCGCCGTGCCTGGTCTCACTATCAAGAATGGAAACATCTTCGGGACGATATTTCTTGTTCTCGCACCGCTTGATGCCCGATATGTCGAAACAATAAGCTGCAGGAATGAGGACGAAGTCGCCTCGCTGCAGGCGGATGGGCTCCCTCTTCTCGACCGCGATCACACACTCCCCTTCCATGACTGCACAGAAAAAAGGCCCTCCTGATTCGGTCCTGTGCACAGTCCACTCGCCAGACCCGCTCACGATTTTTGAATAAGGAGCACTTGGCTTGAGCAGTGAGACGACTTCGGACAACGGATCTACCATACCGGACTCCTGCGCACAAATTGCGGACCTCCAAGTGTAGATCGTCCAGCCCGCATCGTCTATTCTGTTTTCACACATTGAAAGGATAGATTGATGAAAACCGTCTTGATTACTGGATCTTCTTCGGGTTTTGGCCTGGAAACAGCAGAATACTTTTTGGCCAAAGGCTGGCAAGTCGTCGCAACGATGCGCTCGCCCAGGCCAGACACTTTTCCCGAGTCTCCGAATCTGCGCGTCGTGAAACTCGACGTCACTGACATGGAAAGTATTGAACGGGCAGTTGCATCAATCGGACCGGTCGACGTCCTGGTGAACAATGCCGGCGTGGGCCTGCTCGGTATTGTCGAAGGGACCTCGATGGCGACAATCCGGGAAATATTCGAAACAAACACCTTGGGCACTATTGCGATGACCCATGCGATGCTGCCGCATTTCCGCAAGCAGCGTTCGGGTGTGATCGTTAACGTGACCTCGGCCACGACATACCAACCTCATCCATTGCTGGCTGTCTATACAGCCAGCAAGGCTGCGATCAATGCTTTCTCGGAATCGCTGGCATTGGAACTTGCGCAGTTCAATGTCCGGATCAATCTGGTCATTCCAGGCCGTGCGCCGGAAACCCCATTCAGCAAGAACGCACAGTCCCGTATGGAAGGCGCTTTTCCAGAAGCCTACAGCGAATTCGTACAGGGGATTTTTGGCCGGATGGGCGAGTCCGCGATGGTAACGCATGCCGCTGACGTAGCGGAAGCCATCTGGCAGGCAGCAACCGACCCGACGGTCCCGCTACGTCTCCCGGCTGGCGCGGATGCCCATGCGATGTCGCGCGCTACGAGCTGATCGCCCGATTGTCGTTGAGCCGATAAAAAGGGCGTTGCGGGTGTGAACCCGGTAACGCCCTGTCTGGCTGACGGAATCGTCTTTACTTCAGGACTTACATTTTCCAGCGCAAGCCAACCGAGACCGACCGTCCGATCTGGAGCGTGCCGAAATTGCTCACCTGCGCATTACCCGCGTCGCCGAAGTGGTAGTACGCCTGCTGCACTTCGTTGCCCAGGTTGACGCCACTGATATCGACCGACATGCTGTCATTGATCTTGTAGGAGATCTGCATGTCCAGGCTCGTCTCCGGATGACGCCAGATACCGATCGGATTGGCAAACAGGGCCGCTTCGTTGACGGCCAGGAAGCCGGAGCGCCAGACCTTGGACAGGCGCGCGCTGACGGGTCCCTTTTCGTAAGCCAGGGTGGCGTTATACGAGCTGTCGGAGACGCCGAAGAACGGTGTCTTGAGCTGGGCGATGATGTCGCCGGCAGCATTGGCTTCAGGCACGTTCTGCGACGAGTGGAGCCGGGTATAGCTGGCCTGGATGCCCAGGCCGTCCAGCAGGCTCGGCAGCCCCTTCGGGAAGTAGATCAAGCCGAGCTCGGCGCCATTGATCGTGCCGTTCGATGCGTTGACCGGCGAGTTGATGACGTAGTCATAGCCGTTCGCGTGGCTGCCGCCCGTGGTCGAGTTGCGGTACGGGTCGTCCGCCGCATCGACGTGAACCTTGCGCGCCAGGGGCACGATCAGGCCGTCGATCTTGCGCCTGAACAGCGTGCCGTAGAGTGCGCTGTCCTTCTGGAAATACCACTCGGCCGTCAGGTCGAGGTTCTTGGAGCGCGTCGGCTCGAGGTCGGGATTGCCGCCGCTGCCCGAGCCATAACCCACATTCGAAATGTCGTCACCGAGTTGCAGGACAGGATTGAGGTCGCCGAAGTTCGGGCGGCGCAGGGTTTCACCGTAGTTCAGGCGCACCACGACGTCCTTGGCAGGATCGTAGATCAGGGTCATGCTGGGCAGGAATTTCCCGACCGACTTGCTGGCACTGGACACCGTGACGGCCTTGGTGGTGGCATTGACCTGGTAGGCAGTCATGTCGGTACCGACCCTGACATAGCGCACGCCGAAATTGCCGCGCAGGCGATGGCCGAACAGCTCGTTCTCGGTATTGCCCATCAGGAACAGGTTGCGCGTCTTTTCATTGACCTCGAACGTCTTCTGCAGGGCCAGCCGCTCCGTCGTCAGGAAGTTCGCATCGACCGAGTTGTACAGCTTGCGCCACTCGTCGATATGGTCGCGGATGTAGTAGGCATTCGGCTCGAGCCAGGTGCGCGGAACGTCCGCGAAGTCGGTGCCGAAGTTCGCGTTGGTGGAGTAATACGCCGAACCCAGTGCGGCGAGGTTGCGGCCCAGGTAGGCCGATTGCGTGCGGTTGGCTTCCGACGCCTTGCGGTCGTCGAAGCGCAGGCCGAAGTGGAGCGTCTTCAGCGCCCCCCAGTCGGCATCGTAGACGCCTGTCAGGTTGGCCGTCGCGGCGCTGCCCTTGTTGCGGTTGGCGTTATCGAAGAACTGCGCGACATTCCACTTGGCCGGATCGGTCAGGTCGGCATCGTTATTGAAATGGAACGAAGTGTTGTCGCTGCCGTCATTGAAGTCGACGTTGATGGATGGTGCAACGCGATCCATCCGGGTGGCAGTGAATTCCGTGTGGAAGGTGCTGGACTGGTACGAAAGGTCACCTTCCAGCCTGAGCCGGTCGCCCAGGTCCCACTTGCCGTTCAGGGCATAAACGCGGGAATCGGTTGCCGACGTGGTGTAGTCGCCGCTGTTGAAGCCGTAGACGTTACCGACCGTACGGCTCTTGATGATGTTGGTTCCCGGGAACGTGGTAAACGACCCGGCGGGGTTGTTGCCGAGAGCTCCCCACCAGTCGACGAAGCTGAACAGCAACTGGTTGAAGGTCTTGTTGCGATAACCGTTGTACATCGATTCAAAGGTATACACCGAACTGCTGTTCGGTTTCCACTGCAAGGCGATATTGGCGGAAGAACGCTTCCGCTCTCCCTGGAGGTCGGCCTGGAAAACGGCATCACGCGACAGGTAATAAGGATATGGTTTGCCGTCGAAATTGAGCGTTGAACCCGCCGCGGTCGGCAACCCGGTACGGGTACCGGGCGTCCAGATGCTGGTGTCGGTGATACGCTGCAAGGGCGTGTAACCGGCTGGAACTTCGGCGGCGTTCCCGCTGACAAACGGCACCATGGCCCCCGGCGCCACGCTCTCATTGCGGTATTTCGTCCTGGTTTCCGACAGGTTGACCAGGGCACCGACTTCGCCGAAGCCGGTTTGCCAGCGGTTGCTCAACATGGCGCTGAGCTGCGGGTTGGTCTTTTCCGCGGGGTCGAGATAGGTTCCACGCCCCGAAAGCGACACCTTCGGACCCTTGAAATCGAACGGCCGCAGCGACTTGACGTCGATCTGGCCGGCAATGCCGGTTTCCAGCTGGCTGGCGTCGCGCGTCTTGTAGACGTCGATCTGGCGCACCAGGGTCGAAGGAATGTCCTGCAGCGCGACCTGCGCCCCGGACGCGGTAAAGATACTGCGGCCGTTCCAGGTGGTCTGGACGTCCGGCAGGCCACGGATGGAGATGGTGCCGACTTCGCCGCCGGCGCGGTCGGTGACCTGGATCCCCGTCACGCGCTGCAGCGCTTCGACGACATTGTTATCGGGCAGCTTGCCGATGTCCTCGGCAACGACCGATTCCACCACCTGGTCGCTGGTGCGCTTGATCGCCAGGCTCTTGATCAGCGATGCCTTGACGCCTGTGACGACCACGGTCGTGGTGTCACCTGCTGCCGCCTGTTCGGCGGCCGCTTGCGCCCACACCGAGGCGCTGCTGAGCAGGCCGGCGCCCATCAGCGCAGTGACGGTCAGCTTCAAGGCCAATGGACGTGCATATACTTGCGATTTCATACGTCTCCTGTGTTTATAGTTATGGAATTTTCTGCTTAACAACTATTGCTCGAAATTATCTCAAGATCCGGCAACGATCAAGCCCATGATTTTTTCCGGGCTTCCCATGAATCCCCTGTGCTCCAGTTTCTATGCGTTGCCTGGATGAGGTTTTCATGGGCTATGGAATCATCTTAGTAAGCTGAAAATTACCGATCCAATCAATTTTTGGCGATATTCGATATCGAAACGGATATGGCAGTTCGGAATTCGCGCACCACGGGTCACGGTTTGCGCAGGAAAGCGTGAACTTGCGGCATGTGTAAGGACGCCTGATTTCACAGCTTGCAAGAGCGAAAACCGCATTCCGTGCGGCGCACGGTCGTGCGGGTTTCCAAGGCCGTGGCGGCGGCCGACAGTGTGTCGGCGAAGGCAGCGAAGTCAGCCTGGAAGCCCCGCAAGCGTGCAGGAATGGACACGGGCCATGCTTCCCGGTGTATCAATTCAGCAACAACGGATGACGCGGCGCCACGTTTTGGCTTGCAATACCGGCGATCCGAGAAAATTTATCGACAGGAAAACTCTGCAGCATTTGTGGGTCGAAAGCGGGTCAACAGATGTAATGTTCTTTGCGCGTGCCTGGTTGCGGAGTAGTCTGTCCCTATCAAACAGGAAGCCGGAACAGTTTCCGGCAGGAGACATGATGCGACAGTTGCGCAAGGACGATGTCACGGCGTGGAAGATCGATATCGCACTGGTCCAGCAAAAGATCAGCGGTACTGCCTCCGCCAGGCGATACCTGGAGGCCGAGAGTATTGCCGAGGAAGTCATCGAGCGGGTGCTGGCGGAGTACGCGGCCCGCCCGGAAATGGCGGGCGCCGGCATCACGATGACTGCGGCGCTGTATCCCGACGCGGGTGGCGCGGTGGAAAGCGTACCGACCCTGCGGGGCAGGCCGTCCCCTTACTCGGCGACCGGCAAGCGCCGGGATGTGATGCGGGCCGCCATGGTGCAGGCCGCGATCACCCTCCTCGAAGTGCGGGATCCCGACCGCGCCGAGCGGCTGTTGCGGCGCGAAGGCTTGCCCGAAGCAGTCATCGCCCGGGTACTCGGCGATGGTCCGCGGCGCGGATACTACTCATCGCAAGCGCAGTAACGCATCCGGCCCCACCGCACCCGGCCGGCAAGATTTTGCGTGCTTCATGGCGACCACCACGGCGTGCACCAGCCTGTGAGACCGCAAGCGGGCGCCGTCCAGGTTAACGATATTTAATGATTCGGTCACCCCCGTTTAAGCCTGCACCCGGCATAGTGCAGGCTTCGAGGAACCATCGTTAACCTTGTCACCTGGACCGTCCATGTCATTTCCTTCCCATCCGCACCGCGTGCGCCTGGTTGCCGGCGCCGTTTCTCCCGCGATCGCGCTCGCGGCTGCGCTTGTCCTGTCGGGCTGCAAAGCCGACAAGGCGCCGCCGACCTCCACCGTCCCTGAAGTCGCCGCCCTGACTGTCGAACGCACCAGCGTGCCGGTCGCGCTCGAACTGCCCGGCCGCACGGCGCCGTTCCTGCTGGCGGAGGTGCGGGCCCGGGTGGACGGCATCGTGCAGGACCGCAAGTTCGTCGAAGGCGCGGACGTGCGCAAGGGCGATCCGCTGTACCTGATCGACCCGGCGCCCTATCGCGCCGCGCTGGCGAGCGCCCAGGCGGCGCAGCAGCGCGCCAGGGCCAACCTCGTCAGCAACACCGCGCAGCTGGAACGGTACAAGGTGCTGATCGGCGGGAACGCCGTCAGCAAGCAGGCCTACGACAACGCCGAGGCGGCGCAGCTGCAGGCCGCGGCCGACGTCGCCGCCGCGGAAGCGGCCGTCACCACGGCGCGCATCAACCTGGGCTATACCAGCGTGACCGCGCCGATCGGCGGCCGCAGCAGCGTGTCGCAGGTGACGCAGGGGGCCTACGTGCAGGGCGGTTCGGCCACGCTGCTGACGACGATCCAGCAGCTCGACCCGATGTATGTCGATATCCAGCAGTCGAGCACCGAGGGCCTGGCGCTGCGGCGCGATATCGCCAGCGGCAGCCTGAAACTCGAAGGCAAGGGCAAGGCCGAAGTGCGGCTCAAGCTGGAAGACGGCAGCACGTACGCCCACCCCGGCGTGCTGGAATTCAGCGGCGTGACAGTCAACCGGGACACCGGCTCGGTCATGCTGCGCGCGCGCTTCCCGAACCCGGACAAGCTGCTGCTGCCGGGCATGTTCGTGCGCGCCAGCGTCGACCAGGGCACGCGGCAGGGCGTGGTGCGCATTCCGGCACCGGCCGTGACGCGCAACCCGCAGGGCGAGGCGACCGTGATGCTGGTCGGCGCCGGCAACAAGGCCGAAGTGCGCACCATCGAGACCGGCACGCTGGCCGACGGCCACTGGCTGGTGGAGGGCGGCCTGAAGGATGGCGAACGCGTGATCGTCAGCGGCGTGCAGAAGCTGCGCCCGGGCACCGTGGTGGCGCCCCGTGCGGTCGCTCCCGCCAGGCTGGCGGCCACCACCCCTGCCGCCGCGGCGCGTTGAGGACGGTGACGCATGGCTAAATTCTTTATCCAGCGGCCCATCTTCGCGATCGTGATCTCGCTGCTGATCATGCTGATCGGCGGCATTGCCCTGTTCAAGATGCCGGTCGAGCAGTATCCGCCGGTGTCGCCGCCCGCGGTGCAGATCCAGGCGACCTTCCCCGGCGCTTCGGCCGAAACCATGGCCAACACCGTGGTGCAGGTGATCGAGCAGCAGATGACGGCGATCGACAACCTGCTGTACATGACCTCGACCACCGACGACACCGGCCAGTCGACCACCACGCTGACCTTCGCGGCCGGCACCGACCCGGACATCGCCCAGGTGCAGGTGCAGAACAAGCTGCGCTCGGCCGAGCCGCGCCTGCCGTCCGAAGTGCAGCAGTCGGGCCTGCGCGTGACGAAATCGACCAGCGATTTCCTGATGGTGGCCGCCTTCGTTTCCGAAGACAACAGCATGACCAAGTTCGACATCGCCAATTACGTGGCGTCG
>DASVVD010000568.1:0-12203 GCA_036386715.1 Pseudoduganella sp. | reverse complement strand
CGCCCACGTAGGCGCCGTAGATCTTCTCGGTGCGCTGGCGGTTGTTGAAGCGGCGGTACAGCGTGCCATCGGTGGCCGCGTTGCGCTCTGCCCCGGTGTTGCCGTAGTACAGGTCCTTGTAGCTGGCGCGCCAGGATTTCGGTTCGATGCTGGCGGTGCCGCCGGCTTCCCACGTGTTGGTACCACTCTTGGTGGTGATGTTGACCACGCCGCCGACCGAACGGCCGAATTCCGCGCCGAAGCCGCCGGTCAGTACCTGCGCCTGGGCGATGGCGCCGAAAGGCAGCTCGGATGCGCCCAGCTGGGTCAGCGGATTGGTGACCGGGAAACCGTTGATGTAGTAGGCGTTTTCGGAAGCGCCGCCGCCGCCGAACGATGCGCCCGCGGCATAGCGGGAATCGGCCTTGGTAGTGTTCGGGGCCAGCTGGATGATCGATGCCACGCTTGGCTGGATCGGCAGGCGGGCCAGTTCCTTGGCGGTGAAGGTGGCGCCGTTGTTCGACGTGGAAACGTCGATGCGGCTGCGGCGGCCCGTCACCTGGACGGCCTGGATGCCGCTGGTGGCGAACGTGGCTTCGGTACCCTGGCCAGCCAGGACTTCGAGCTGCGTGGTGCCAACGCTGCTGCCGCCTTTTTGCAGGGTGACGGTGTAGTTACCGATCGGCAGGCTGGTGACGCGGAAGTTGCCGCTGGCGTCGACCGGGGCGGTACGGCTGGCGTTGGTGTCGGTGTTCTTCAACAGGACGGAATCGCCACTACCCGGAGTGACATTACCAAATACAACACCTGCGGCGTTCGACTGTGCCATTACTGCCGGCGCAACTGCCATCGAAAGCGCGCCTGCCGTGAATGCAATTTGCAATGCACGAGCGAGAACAGTTTTTCTCAACATTTTTGTATTTCCTCAATTTATAAGCTTGTTCGGTAGAAAAGCTTATGGCGAACCGTCTTGGCGGATCCGCCATAACCGGCACAGCTCGATTTATATGTCCCAACAATTCCTGCTGAATCGCCTTTTGGACGACTCCACCAGACACTCCTTGATCACCGTCAATTGCGGTCCGATATCAAATCTGACCACACGGCCAATTCGCGTGTCAATTGGGAAAGTTTTTTTTGCGGCTCAGATACAACAGTTGCGATGAAATAAAGTCAGAAGGCCCACGAGTGGTGCGATTCCTGTCTGTTATAGGGCATGCACCACCATGGTGCGCAGCCCTTTCGCTGACTCGGCGCGCGTCCCGGGGTACAATGGAAGGTTCCGTGCGCCGCGTTCCCGACGGCGCCCAGCCGACCTCTCGACTACTTGCCATGCTCCGTTTAAACGAAATCAAACTGCCGTTGAATCACGAAGAACCAGCGCTGAAGGAAGCCATCCTGGAACGGCTGGGCATTCCGGCCGACGCCCTGCTGCAATTCACCGTGCACAAACGCAGCTACGACGCGCGCAAGAAATCGCAGATCGTCCTGATCTATTCGGTGGACCTGGAAACCACCGACGATGCCGCCGTGCTGGCCCGCAACGGCCGCGATGTGCACCTGATGCCGTCTCCGGACATGGCCTACCGGTTCGTGGCGCATGGTGTGAACCGCGACGGCGGCCAGCCGCGCCCGGTGGTGATCGGCATGGGTCCGTGCGGCCTGTTTGCCGCGCTGATCCTGGCGCAGATGGGCCTGAACCCGATCGTGCTGGAACGCGGCAAGACGGTGCGCGAGCGCACCAAGGACACGTTCGGCTTCTGGCGCAAGCGCGCGCTGAACCCGGAATCGAACGTGCAGTTCGGCGAAGGCGGCGCCGGCACGTTCTCGGATGGCAAGCTGTACAGCCAGATCAAGGATCCGCGCCACCTGGGCCGCAAGGTGCTGACCGAGTTCGTGAAGGCCGGCGCGCCGGAGGAGATCATGTACGTGAGCAAGCCGCACATCGGCACCTTCCGTCTCGTCAAGATGGTGGAGGCGATGCGCGAGGAAATCGTGGCGCTGGGCGGCGAAATCCGCTTCGAGCAGCGCGTGACCGACTTCGACATCGAGGAAAGCAACGGCGTGCGCCAGGTGCGCGGCCTGCGCCTCGCCAGCGGCGAGCACATCGTGACCAACCACGTGGTGCTGGCGGTCGGCCACAGCGCGCGCGACACGTTCCAGGTGCTGTTCGACCGCGGCGTGTTCGTCGAGGCCAAGCCGTTCTCGATCGGCTTCCGCGTCGAACACCCGCAATCGCTGATCGACACCTGCCGCTTCGGCCCGAATGCCGGCCACCCGATCCTGGGCGCGGCCGACTACAAGCTGGTGCACCATGCCAGGAATGGCCGTGCCGTGTACAGCTTCTGCATGTGCCCGGGCGGCACGGTGGTGGCGGCGGCCTCCGAGCCGGGCCGCGTGGTCACGAACGGCATGAGCCAGTATTCGCGTGCCGAACGCAACGCCAACAGCGCGATCGTGGTGTCGATCACGCCGGACGACTACCCGGGCGGGCCGCTGGCCGGCATCGAATTCCAGCGCCGGCTGGAAGAAGCGGCCTTCCGCCTGGGCGGCGAAGACTACAACGCGCCGGGCCAGCTGATGGGCGATTTCGTGGCGGGCCGGCCGTCCACCGAGTTCGGCGCCGTGGTGCCCTCCTACAAGCCGGGCGTGCACCTGACCGACCTGGCCACGATCCTGCCGGATTACGCCACCGAGGCGCTGCGCGAGGCGTTCCCGGCATTCGACCGCCAGGTGCGCGGCTACTTCAAGCACGACGCGGTGCTGACGGGCCTGGAAACGCGCACGTCGTCGCCGATCCGCATCAAGCGGCGCGACGACGATCTGCAGAGCATGAACACGCGCGGGCTGTTCCCGGCCGGCGAAGGTGCCGGCTACGCGGGCGGTATCCTGTCCGCCGGCGTGGATGGCATCAAGGTGGCGGAAGCGGTCGCGCTGTCGATGGCGCAGGCCGATCACGCGTAATCACGCGGGCTACAGCCAACGCGCCTTGCGGAACCGGCGGTACAGGTAGAAGCACACGCCGAACATGGTCGCCAGCGCCACCGGGTAGCCGTATCGCCATTCCAGCTCGGGCATGACCTTGAAATTCATGCCCCAGATGCCGGCGAAGGCCGTCATCACCGCGAAGATCGCGGCCCAGGCCGCGAGGCGCTTGTTCACCTCCCCTTCATCGAGCGCGATCATCGACAGGTTCACCTGGATCGCGGTGCCGATCGTGTCGCGCATCGTGTCGAGGATGCCGTTGATGCGCGCCAGGTGGTCGTGCACGTCGCGGAAGTATTCCTGGCTGTTCGCGCAGACCGCCGGCACCCGGCCGCCATGCAGCTTGCCGATCGCATCGAGCAGCGGCGCCACCGCGTGGCGCAGCGTCATCACCTTGCGCTTCAGGTCGTAAAGCCGCTCGATATTGTCGCGCTGCGAGTCGCCGGTGAAGATGCGTTCCTCGATCTGTTCGAGTTCGGATTCCAGCGCATCGACCATCGGGAAGTAACGGTCGACCACCGCATCCATCAACGCATACAGCACGAAGCCGGAGCCGTGCTGCAGCAGGTGCGGCTCGCGTTCGGCGCGGGCCCGCACGCCGAGGAAACCGTGCGAGCTGTTCTGGCGCGACGACAGCACGTAGTTGCGGCCGACGAAGATGTCGATCTCGCCGAGCATGAGCTCGTCATCATGCATCTCGACCGTCTTGACGACCACGAACAGCGAGTCGCCGTATTCCTCGATCTTGGCGCGCTGGTGGCCGCGCTGCGCATCCTCCACGGCCAGTTCGTGCAGGCCGAACTCGTGCTGCATCTCGGCGATCTCGGGCGCGCTGGCATCGCGCATCGCCACCCACACGAACGTATCGTCGCGCGCCACGTAGTCGCTGACATCGGCCACCGGCAGGTCGGCCAGCTTGCGGCCATGTTGATAGGCGACGCAGTTGATCAGCATGTTGGTTCGACGGTAATGCGTTGCATGAAAAAAGCTCCCGGCTGTGACCTCGGGAGCTTACCTGAAATCCGCTTATTGTCGAGCTCGTGTCCACCACGGGGTCAACCCCGTTTTCGGACACGAACCCGACCGTAGTGCGTACTATGGCTGCTCAGCTCGTGTCCGATTTAGGGGTTGAACCTCGAGGTCGTGCCATGACTGCTCAGCTCGTGTCCGATTTCGGGGTTGACCCCAAGGTGGACACGAGCTGAGCCGTTGAGCCAGCGGGATTGCGGCGCAGTGCGGGCTCAATCCTCCTTGGCGCCGTCGATGCCCAGCTCGGCGATCTTGCGGGTGATGGTATTGCGCCCGATGCCCAGGCGCACGGCGGCATCGTTCTTGCGGCCGTGCGTGTATTTCAGGGCGGTGCGGATCAGCGCGGATTCGAACTGCCGGCCCAGCACGTCCATCACATCCTGCTGGCCGTCGGACAGCATGGTGGCGGCCTGCAGTTCCAGCAGCGGCAGCCAGCCGTCCGGCCCCGGCGCGGCGGGGGCCATGGCCGAGGCCACGTGCGCGTGGGCATGGTGCAGCGTGGATGACGCGGGCACCGGCAGCTCGGGCGCGGCCTGCATGGCGCTCTGCCCTTCGGACAGTTCCAGCGGCAGGTCCTTCACTTCCACCGTCTGGCCCGGGGCCATCACGGTGATCCAGTTGCACAGGTTTTCCAGCTGGCGAACATTGCCGGGCAAGTCCAGGCCCTGCAGGAAGTTCAGCGTGGCATCGCTCATGCGCTTGGTTTCCACGCCGAGCTGCCGGGCGCTCTGCACCAGGAAGTGGCGCACCAGGATGGGGATATCCTCGCGGCGCTCCCGCAAACTGGGCAACCGCAGCCGGATCACGTTCAGGCGGTGGTACAGGTCTTCGCGGAACAGGCCGTCCCGCACGCGCTGCTCCAGGTTCTGGTGCGTGGCGGTGATCACGCGCACGTTCGCCTTCAGCGGCTGGTGGCCGCCGACGCGATAGAAGTGCCCGTCGGACAGCACGCGCAGCAGGCGCGTCTGCAGGTCGAACGGCATGTCGCCGATCTCGTCGAGGAACAGCGTGCCGTTCTCGGCCTGCTCGAAGCGGCCGCGCCGCGTGGTCTGCGCGCCGGTGAAGGCGCCCCGTTCATGGCCGAACAGTTCCGATTCCAGCAGGTCCTTCGGGATCGCCGCGGTATTGAGCGCGATGAACGGCTGCGCGGCGCGCGGGCTGTGCTTGTGCAGCGCACGGGCCACGAGCTCCTTGCCGGAGCCCGATTCGCCGGTGATCAGCACCGTCACGTTCGATTGCGACAGGCGGCCGATGGCGCGGAATACCTCCTGCATCGCCGGCGCCTGGCCAAGGATCTCGGGCGTATCGGCCGGGCCGGATTCCACGCTGGCTTCGCGCAGGCTTTCGTCGAGCGCACGGCGGATCAGTTCCACCGCCTTGTCGATGTCGAATGGCTTCGCCAGGTATTCGAAGGCGCCGCCCTGGAACGCCGCCACGGCGGAGTCCAGGTCGGAAAACGCGGTGATGATGATGACGGGCAGGCCCGGCAGCCGTGATTTGACCAGCGACAGCAGGTCGAGGCCGGAATCGCCCGGCATGCGGATGTCGGAGACGAGCACCTGCGGTGTCTCGTATTCCAGCGCGGCGATCGCATCGCGCGCATTCGCAAAACTCCTGGTGGCGAGGTTTTCCCGCGCCAAGGCCTTTTCTAATACCCAGCGGATCGATTCGTCGTCATCGACAATCCAGATTGGCTTCATATGTGATGTGCTTCCCGCAATTTGGATTCATCAGGGATTTCGGCAGCCCGCCCCGTTGCTTATGGCAAAGGCAGCAGGATCCGGAAATCCGTATAGCCGGGCCTGCTCTCGCATTCGATGACGCCCATGTGCTGGTGCACGAAGGTTTGCGCCAACGTCAGTCCCAGGCCGCTGCCGCCATCCCGTCCCGATACCAGCGGATAGAAGATGCGGTCGCGGATCTGGGGCGGAATGCCCGGTCCGTTATCGATGATATGCAAATCTAATGCCAGGTTATAACGGACCTTGGCCAGGGTGACCTGGCGTGCCACCCGGGTCTTGAACGTGATCTGCGCATCGCCCGTTTGCACCTGGTCGGCCAGTGCCTGCGCCGCGTTGTGGGTGATGTTCAGCACGGTCTGGATCAGCTGTTCCTTGTCGCCGCGGAACTCGGGCAGCGACGCATCGTAGTCGCGCACGATCGCCAGGCCGGCGGGAAACTCGGCCAGCATCAGGCTGCGCACGCGCTCGAGCACTTCGTGGATGTTCACGTCGCCCACGATGTGCGGGCGGCGGTGCGGCGCCAGCAGGCGGTCGACCAGCGTTTGCAGCCGGTCGGCTTCCTTGATGATCACCTGGGTATATTCGCGCAGCTGTTGCAGGTGCAACGGCGGCAGTTCCATCTCGAGCAGCTGCGCCGCGCCGCGGATGCCGCCCAGCGGGTTCTTGATCTCGTGCGCCAGGTTGCGGATCAGCTCCTTGTTGACCTGGCTCTGGTCCAGCAGGCGCTCCTCGCGGTCCAGCTTCATCTGCTGCACGGTCTCGCGCAGCTCCAGCAGCACATTGCCGTCCGGCTCGTCCATCGCGCTGGCGATCGCGTGCACGTGCAGCGGGTCGCGCGTCGCGCGTTCCAGCGTGAGTTCCTGGCGCAGGTCGGAGAACTTGTGCGCGCGTGCCTGGGCGATCACGTGCTCGAGTTCGGCGGGATGGGAGAAAAGATCGCACAGCCGCTGGCGCGACAGCGCCTTCATCGAACTTTCCAGCATGTTCTCGGCGGCTGCGTTGGCGAAGGCGATGCGGCCGTCCCTGTCGACGATTACCACCGCCGAGGCCAGCAGGTCGAGGCCGGCAAGCGTGTGCGAACGCGGGATGGCACCCGCCGCCGCTGCCGCGGCACGGGCAATATTGGTCACAATTTTCATCGTATGTTGGCGATTTCGCGCTGTAGTGCTGCCACGTTCTGTTCCGAGCGGGCAATGGCGCCACGCAGGGTGGCCACCCGCTCCTGGTACTTGGCATAGTTGCGCTCGTCGCCGCGCCGTTCCGGCTCGCCGTTGTTGAATTCACGGCGCAACTCGCCAAGCTTCTGCATTTCGGCGTTCAGTTCGTCGGTGAGGATCTGGCGGCGATCGGCATCGCGGGCCCGCTGTTCGGCCGTGTCCACGCGCGGAAACGCGGACGGGCTGGCGGCGGCACGTGGCGCAGAAATGGTGGACGACCCGGAAGACCCGGTGGACGGGGCCCTGGGCCGTGGGGCGCCCTCTTGCCGTGGCGGCGCGGGAATGGCGGCGCCCGGCAGATCGAGCAGCACGCATTGCCTGCCGCGAACCTGGCGATCCGTGTATTCCTTGCGCCCTTCGGCATCCGTGCAGCGGTAAATCTGCGCCTGTGCGCCGGCCGTGGCCAACAGTGAAACCAGTAACAACGAGCAGCGTGCGATCATGTCCCGACTATACAACAACCGAAAAAAAACGCGAGGAAGGCTGGCGCCCTCCCCGCGTTGGTGACTACCGGTTCGTGAGTTCCGGCAGCTTCGCCATTACAGCGAGTAGTACATGTCGAATTCGACCGGGTGCGTGGTCATGCGCATGCGCGTGACTTCCGTCATCTTCAGTTCGATGTAGGCATCGATCATCGTGTCGCTGAACACGCCGCCGCGGGTCAGGAACTCGCGGTCCTTGTTCAGGTGATCCAGCGCTTCTTCCAGCGAGGCGCAGACGGTCGGGATCAGCGCGTCTTCTTCCGGCGGCAGGTGGTACAGGTCTTTCGACGCTGCTTCGCCCGGGTGGATCTTGTTCTGCACGCCATCCAGGCCGGCCATCATCAGCGCGGCGAAGCACAGGTACGGGTTCGCCAGCGGATCAGGGAAACGGGTCTCGATGCGGCGGCCTTTCGGGTTCGCCACGTGCGGGATACGGATCGATGCGGAACGGTTGCGTGCCGAGTAAGCCAGCTTCACCGGTGCTTCGTAGCCTGGCACCAGGCGCTTGTACGAGTTGGTGCCCGGGTTGGTGATGGCGTTCAGCGCCTTGGCGTGCTTGATGATGCCGCCAATGTAGTACAGGGCGAAGTCCGACAGGCCGGCATAGCCGTCGCCGGCGAACAGGTTCTTGCCGTCTTTCCAGATCGACTGGTGCACGTGCATGCCCGAGCCGTTGTCGCCCACGACCGGCTTCGGCATGAAGGTGGCGGTCTTGCCGTAGCTGTGCGCCACGTTCCAGATCACGTACTTCATGTTCTGCGTCCAGTCGGCGCGCTCGACCAGGGTCGAGAAACGGGTGCCGATTTCATTCTGGCCGGCGCCGGCCACTTCGTGGTGGTGCACTTCGACCGGGATGCCCATCGATTCGAGGATCAGGCACATTTCCGAGCGCATGTCCTGGAACGAATCGACCGGTGGCACCGGGAAGTAGCCGCCCTTGACGGTTGGACGGTGGCCGCTGTTGCCGCCTTCGATGTCCTTGTCGGTCGACCACGACGCTTCGTCGGAATCGATCTTGACCGATGCGCCGGACATGTCGATCTTCCACTTCACGGAGTCGAAGATGAAGAATTCAGGTTCCGGGCCGAAGAAGGCGGTATCGCCCAGGCCGGACGACTTCAGGTAGGCTTCGGCGCGCTTGGCGATCGAGCGCGGGTCGCGGTCGTAGCCCTTGCCATCCGATGGTTCGATCACGTCGCACTGCATGAACAGCGTGGTCTCTTCAAAGAACGGGTCGATGTTTGCCGTGGATGGGTCAGGCATCAGGATCATGTCCGATGCTTCGATGCCTTTCCAGCCTGCGATGGAGGAACCGTCGAAGGCATGGCCGCTTTCGAACTTGTCGATATCAAAGTGGGACACGGGCACGGTGACGTGCTGTTCTTTACCACGGGTATCGGCAAAACGGAAATCAACGAATTTGACTTCGTTGTCTTTTACCATCTTCAGGACTTCTTCGGCGGTCAATGCCATTACGTATCTCCTAAGTGAAAAGGGCTGCCGTCACGTAGTGCGGCGAAAACTCGTACATCCTAATGCATGAAGCATGCCAGCAGGAAGCTTCTATCGATATGCAGCGAGTTACATTGATCTTGCTCCCTACGGAAACTAAAATCATCCGTATGGAAATAACTGCAGACGTGCACCAGAATTGCACATCCGTTGATGTGCCCACTTTTGGTGCAAGGTAAGCATTTTGCACCAGTTTAGAACAACACGCCCCAAAAGGTGGCACGAATGTCCAGGCGGCATATTCTGCCGCATTCCTGCCTTCGACGATAGACACAGATCCAGAGGATTTAACGCCAAATGAGCACCAACGATATTCTTGAGCGCGCCCGCGAGCGCGGCAATGGCCTGCCCTATGCTGGCGCAGTCACTCCACAGGAAGCCCATGCTTTGCTCCAGGACAACCCGGCGGCAAAGCTGATCGACGTGCGCACCAATGCCGAGCGCGACTGGGTAGGCCGCGTGGCGGTGGCCGATGCACAGCATAGTGCCGTGCAGTGGAGCACCTATCCGGGTGGCGTGCCGAACCCTGATTTCATTGGGCAGCTCGCCGCCGTGGCCGGCAAGGACGACGTGCTGCTGTTCCTGTGCCGCTCAGGCGTACGCTCGCGGCACGCCGCCAAACTGGCCACCGAGAACGGCTATGCCAACAGCTTCGATATCCTGGAAGGGTTCGAGGGCGACAAGGATGGCGAGGGGCACCGCAAGACGCTCGGCGGCTGGTGCAAGGCGGGACTGCCGTGGGTCGGCGCCTGAATCAAGCAGCAACAGTCGAGCTCGTGTCATGGTGCCTGGCACCATGACACGAGCGCAGCTGTAATGCCTTACAACGCGTAGGTCATGCGCGCGTAGACGAACCGGCCGGAACGGCCGAACGGCGAGTAGTTCGTGAACGGGGCGTTGCCGGTGGTGTTCAGCGCGGCCGGGTAGGCGTCCGGGTACTGGTCGAACAGGTTTTCCGCGCCCAGCGCCAGCGACAGCTTCTCGTTGAACTTCCAGCGCCCTTCCAGGTCCACCAGCGTCCTTGCCGACATCGTGTGGTCGAGCGCGACCGTGGTGCCCGGCGTGAGCACCTTGCCGTAGCGCGTGGCGCGCAGCGTGGCGCCCCACGGGCCCAGGTTCCAGGTGCCGCTGGCGGTGAACTTGGTCTTGGGCGTGCCCTGCTCGAAGGTCAGCACGTTGACGCGGTCGAACAGTACCGGCGCCGGCGACAGCGCGGCCAGCTCGGCCGTTTGCGGCACCTTGGTCACCTCGGTATCGGTGTAGTTGCCGGCCAGCGTGAGGTCGAAGCGACCGGCCCCGCCCAGGTTCCACGGGTAGTTCATCACCACGTCGACGCCCTTGGTGGTGGTGTCCACGCCGTTGATGAAGAAGCGCCCGCCGCCAACGCCTGGGAAGCCGTTCGCGGTCAGGAAATTGCGCACGTTCACCTGCGTGAGGTTCTCGGACAGCACGATGCGGTTGCGGATGTCGATGTGGAACGCATCCACCGTCAGGCTGCCGCGGCCGAATTTCGTCACCGCGCCGAGCGAGAAGTTGGTGGACTTCTCGGCATCGAGCGGCTTCGCGCCCAGCGCCACGGCGGCCGGATCGGTCGGCTTGAACGTGGTGATGTCGTACGGAATGCCGGCGATGAAGTTGGTCGAGGTGGAGGTGAAGAACTGCTGCTGCATCGATGGTGCGCGGAAGCCGTTCTGGACCGAGGCGCGCAGCGCGAATGCCGGGGTGAAATCGTAGCGCCCGGCCAGCTTGCCGGACCAGTTACTGCCGAAGTCCGAATAATGCTCGCCGCGCACCGCGAACGATGCCAGCAGTGCCGGCAGCAGGTTGGCCTCGACGTCGGCAAACACACTGTAGGCGGTGCGATGGCTGTCCGACTCGTCGCTGGGGCGGAAGCCCGGGAACACCTGGGCGCCCGAGGCGGTGGGCAGGCCCGATGGCAGCAGCACATTGCCATTGCGGTAGGAATCGGGCTCGCCGGCCTCGAGCTTGTAGCCTTCGCGGCGCGCTTCGGCGCCGAGCGCCACGTTCAGCGGCGAAGCCAGGCCCACGTCGAACTGGCGCACGCCGGACAGGTTGTAGGTCAGCTGGTCATAGGAAAAGCCGCCGGCGTCGAACACGGTCTTGCTCGATGGTCCCAGCGAACGGTTCAGCGTGTTCTGGATCGTGAAGTCCATCTTGTTCTTGCCGTAGCTGAACGAGGAATCCATGTCCCAGCCGTCCAGCGTCCACGTGAAGCCGGCGGCGGCCGAGAAGTCGTCGACGTCCGGCGCGATGACCGGCAGGAAGCCATTCGGGTAGATCTGGATCGTGTTGTTGTCCTGCAGGGCGCGGCGGAAGAAACCGCCGGATTCGGCTTCGCGCTTCTGGTAGCTGGCCCAGCCGTACCACTTGAGGGTGTCGCTGACCTGGCCGCCGGCATTGGCGAACACGGTCGACTGTTTCAATTCCGGCTCGCCATACCATGCGTTGAAGCGGTTGATGGTTGCTTCGCGCGGATCGAACTGGCCATTGACCAGCGGGTACTGCTGGCGCGTGTCGTAGCCGCTGCGTTCCGTGTGTTCCTGGTCCTTGTACTCGGCCGCGATGGTCAGGTAGCCGGTCTCGCCCAGCGCCAGGCCCTTCCACAGGCTGACGGTGGCGGTGCCGCCGTCATGGCGCGAGCGTTCCGTCTCGGTCCCCCAGTTGGCGCCGGCCACCGGCGGCGTCACCGCGAAACCGTAGTCGGTGATGCGCTTGCCGTAGCTCACGGTCGCTTCGCCGCCGGTTTTGTCCGTGCGCAGGCGGATGTTGACCACGCCGGCGATCGCGTCGGAACCGTATTGCGCCGAGGCGCCGTCGCGCAGCACTTCGATGCTCTTCACGATGCCGGTCGGGATCGTGTTCATGTCGACCGCCGCCGAACCGCGGCCGATCGTGCCGTTCAGGTTCACCAGCGACGACGAGTGCCGGCGCTTGGAATTCACCAGCACCAGCGTCTGGTCCGGCGCCAGCCCGCGCAGCGTGGCAGGGCGGATCGTGTCCGTGCCGTCGGCCAGGCCCGGGCGCGGGAAGTTCAGCGACGGCAGCGCCACCGACAGTGCCTGGGTGATTTCCGGCACGCCGGTGTTCTTGATCATCTCGGCCGAGATCACGTCGACCGGCGCCGTGGTATCGAGTATGGTGCGGTTCGACACGCGCGTGCCGGTGACGACGACGGTGGCCTGGTTTTCTTCTGCGGCAGCGGTGGGTGGCGCGGGGTTCTGCTGGGCGGCGGCGGG
>DASVVD010000567.1:0-9879 GCA_036386715.1 Pseudoduganella sp. | reverse complement strand
TGACAACTGCTCCATGACTGCTGGCAAGGAGTAGGCCCGCACCGGTATTGACGCCGCCGGTTCCGGGATTGGCGATATCACGGCTGTCGCCCGCTGCACCTGATGGCGCCGAACGCATCCTGTCCGCCGGTGGGCAACACTGCACCGCTATGCGAACAGTCGTGGGCGCGCCAATGACAGCATGTGTACCTAGCTGCGCTCTCGGCCCCGTCATCGAAATTCATAACGGCCGACGGTTGGAATTACCGGGCGAAAGCCGCGTTCGCGCATGCGCGAAAATCGTCCAATACCATGACAGACAGCCGTGCGATGCCATGCGATCTTGCCTCTTACAGGCTGACATGGTGTTAATCGCGGTAATTTCTTAATGGCAATCAGGTGCGATATAACTCAATATATTGCGAGAAAAAATTTCATAAGATTCTACTATCATTTTTTTCATAAAAACTCACGAAATGTCACAGATGGGGCTTTTCTTCGCCGCTGATGACAATCGGCTGCCAGCAGGTTGTCCGGCAAGATTCGGCATGGCAGAAGCAGTGGTTTCCGATGCTATTGGCCAGCCATCGGAGCAGTGCTATTGAGCTATCGACGCTATAATAGCCAGTATTCACATTTCATCGAATAGCGGCTGCGCAAGGCCTGCCAGATCACATGGATATTTGCAGGGTACGCGCCGCTTTTAAAATTCAGGATAGACGGATGAAATTGCAGCGCATTTTGTTACTACTGACCGGGCTTATTGGTACTGCCGCCAATGCGGCGAGTTTCGATTGTGAATTGGCCCGAAGCAGGGTGGAAACCCTGGTCTGCGCCGACAGCGGCCTGGCGAAGCTTGACGAAGAGCTCGCTGCGATGTACGCCCGCTCCCTGAAACTCACCAACGACAGGAAAGCTGAAAAAGCCATGCAACTTGCGTGGCTGCGAATCAGGGGTGCGTGCAACGATTCCCAATGCATCCGGCACACGTATGAATCGCGTATCGCTGAACTCCGGGGCAGAATCGCGAGTGCCAGTCCATTCGTTGGCTTTTGGAAAATCGAGTATTCCTGTGCCGGTGCAACCGGGGTTTTCGAGGAAAGGTGCGCGAAAGGCGAACGCGATGTGTTCACACTTGCAATCCAGATGAATGGCGACCAGGTCTGCATCACCCACATGGCGACTGCCCAGATGCACAATCGCGTTGACGGAGGCGTCGATGATGATGTGTCCATGACGGGGCATGCAAGCGGAAAGGTCGCATCAGTCAAGTTTCGCAGCGCCTGGGGTGGGGCCGGCACGGCGACGCTGCGCATCGACAGGAATGTGCTGGATTGGAAGGTCGAAACGAAGGATGGCGGGACAAGCTGGATTCCGGATGTGGCGGAACTGCGGCAAATTCCCGCAGCGCGTTACGAACGGTTGCCGGAGTGTGCTCGATAGTTTCTATTTCGGCGCCAAGGCAGCCGGTTGTGCCAGCTGCTGCACCAGAATCCTCCAACGCCGCAACACCTATCCAGTAACTCCTGCCTGATTCACAGCATTATCCGATTGAACCGAACAGGACATCCAAGGCCGATTGATCGTACCGGTGCAAGCAAGGGGAAACGATCGGGACCGGTCTCATACAAAATGCGTTGAGCGACATTTTGTGAAATCCTGAATTATTTTTAATATAAGGACGATATAAAGCACATGATCAATCAAAAAACAATGGGCGCTGCCCGCGCCAGAATACGGGGGATGGCGCCCCGCACTTCGTTGAGCCTGGCATTGGCATGTTTTTTCGTCACTCCGCTTGCCGGTGCCATGGCCGAGGACGAGATCACTATAGCCCAGGTCCTTACGTGCACAGTGCAGGCCGATGACCAGACCTTTTCGAAAACGTCGCGCGTATTGCAGGCGCATGCATCGAAACAGGACAAGGATGGTCCGTTCGTCGTGGTCGATCGCGTCCAGGCCGGTGAGCTCTGCATCGAAAATGCCAGAGTCGGGGTAGCCTTCGGCGTACTCCTGTCGATGGGAACCCTTTGCCGGCCGGAGCCGGAGCCGCTGGTCGAATTCGTCCGGCGCGGGCAAGCAGGCCTGACGCCAAAACCGGTTCCGCCCGACCCGGGCGCCATTGCAATGTTCGCCGCGCCCAAGTACCAGCTCGCAGTGTTCAAAGGAGAGGGGCTGACCGCGGATCCGGCCAGCAAGCGTATTTCATATAACTGCGCTTACCAGGCCACCGGGGCGCAATGAGCGGATTGCTTTCGCCGATTACCTCGCCTGCCGAACGGCGCGACGGTGATTCAGCGGCGCGCAAGTGGCGTGAGTGAAGGCGGGGCAGTGCCAGCCCGGGCGCGGCTTGATGCGCTTGCCGGTCCCCCTTCACTGCCAGGTCGCTTGGCAGTAGCCGTGCTTCCTTGAAGGCGCGTGTTGGAAGCGCCACCCGGCGCAGGTCTAAAGCGAAGCGGCGGCGGAGTGAGGCGGCAGATCCGGCGCTAGCCGCTTCATGGCTTGGATGCTGACGGCTGAACTGCAGAGGCGCCACCTACGCTATAAGTGCAACTAACCGATCTGACCTTCGAAACATTGCGACTTCCGGCGTCTCGGATACCGAGGGCAAAGCGAGCAGCGGGATCGACGCAGGCGAAGGGCAGATATCAGCGCGGGCCCAGATCGGTCTTCACGAGCAGAGCGGTTTTCGGTAATACCATCTCCCGACGCGGGGCGCGCACGGCTTTTGCCACGGTGGCCCGAGAAGCAACCCAGCGCCAGGGCGCCCAGGGCAGGGCGGCACCGGCTTCCCGCCGCACTGCTGTCCGGGCGAACTGTGCATCCGACCGGATTGGCTGGTCACTGGTCCTCTGTACGTTCAGCCAAGCCAGGTAATGACGGCAGCCGAATTCGCGGTTGCATCGCGGTAAAAGGTGCGCAGCTCCTGCAAATGGCCCAGCAGATAGTCCAGCGCGTCATCGCCTTCGTCCCATATATTCGGGTAGATCTCGTCCATTGCATCAGGATCGAAGCGCCGCCGCAACTCGTCGTCCGTTATCGCCGACAGGGCGGCCGCGATGGCGGGTACGTCTGCTGCATCGGTAGCCAGTGCCGGACCATAACCAAGGTCTTCCCCGACAGGCGTGCGGCCGAATATGACATTGGCGAGCGGGCCCGTCCCCGTCGCGACTGTTCCAGTCAACAGGAAATGAATGCCGTGCCACGCCTTCTCTATACGCAGTGAATCCTCTACGCGGGTATCAAACAGCATTTCGTTTATTTGTTCCGGTGCGCTGCGCAAGGCGTCGAGTTCCGCTTGAGGCACGGCGAGGAGGTGGCCAATCATGGACATGAAGACTCCGGATGGAAGTGAAAGAGATGAACGTTAACACAGGATCATCAAAAGGGATCTGTAACGATGCCCGGCGGAGGGCGCAGGCGTGCAAGAGGATGGAATCCCTGCGACGCCCGGCGGAAATGCGCACATCGGAAACGACTGAATAATGGCCTTCAACGCCGTTTTGTATCGATATAATTTGCAACTAACCGAAGAAAACAGCAAATGAATTAACTTCGAATATCAGCGAAACGCACACAAAAAGTCGACAGGACAGAAGGCTTCGTCCAGTATTCACCAAAATGCGATCGCCACCGTCGAGAGTGGTAGCATAGCTTCATGAACATACATTCCTGGGATCGCAATCCCATCACAGAGTTCGAAGCGTTTCTTCACAGTGCGGCGTTCAGCCAGACTGCGCGGCGGGCGGCGGCGCCCCTGTCGGCGGCCTCCGCGGAAGTGTACAGTTTCATGTTCGGCAGGTTCGTGAAATGGATGCTCGTCCATGGCCATACATTGAGCAAGCTGCAGGCAAGGGACCTGATCGAGTTCCTGGCCAGTCGCGACGACCGTGGCCGTCAGTTGCACAGCAAGATCGCGTACCGCTACCTGCGCTTGCTCGAGCGCTGTTATGAGCATCTCGCGCTGACACCGAATCCCGCGAGCGGAGCCATTGCCATGCTGGCGGCGGACCGGCCGGCCCGCGATCGCGAAATGGTCGCGCTGTCGCCGGCGCAGGCCGGCCAGATCGTGGCCAGCAAGCCCGAAGCCACATCGTGGAAGCGGCAGCGCGATCGCGCAATGCAGCTTGTCATGCTGTGCGCGGGGCTGCGCGTGGCCGAGGCGATCGGCCTGCTGACCAGCGAGGTGGCTGCCACGCCGGAAGTGGACGGTACGCTGCGCATCCGGCTGACCCCTGCGGGCAAGCAGCCCACCAGCCATCCACACGAGACATTCCTGCAGGCCGAAGCGGTGGACGAAGTACTCGAGTGGCTTGCTGCGCGACACCGTCTCGGCATTCCCGGCCACCTGGCTTTTCCGGCGGACGACGAAGGCGGTCCGCTCCACAAGAGTACCGTGTACCGGCAGGCGCGCAGTGCGTTGAAAGAAGCCGGCGTGGCGTTGACGCACGTTGGCGGACGAACACTGCGCAACGGCTTTGCGGTGGCGGAACTGAATGGTGGCACGCCTGAAGAAACCATGCGCAAGAGACTGGGGTTGGCGGGTGCCCCGGCGCTGGATTCCTACCTGAGTGCGGCGCGCAGGCAGCGCGAAGGAAAAGGGCAGCCCTAGGAAGGCGGGCAGGGCGCAAACCATGGGAAAGCATGGTGGGCCGATTCGGCTACTGCACCCATTCTGCGTGTCCCGGCGTGGCGGCGGGATTTGTGGCGATTTACCGGCCGGATCGTCGAAGGCCCGGCCGGTAGAGCCGGCGCACCGCTTTCGCGGCACGCCCAGGAACGTTATGCGTTGGTTTTACGCTTGCGCATGAACGCAAGCAGGCCGGCGCCGACGCCAAACATCAGGTAGCTGCTCGGCTCCGGCACGGCCGAAATGGAAACCGAATCGATGCCGATGTAGTTCGATCCGTCGCCGAATGCGCCGCCGTCCGTGACGCTGTAGCGGAATGCAAAAGCGCCCTGGGTCGCGCCGGACAGGCCGCTCAACGTCACGCTGTACTGGGTCCAGTCATCCGGATAGCCGGTGGGTTCCTGGGTCGGGTTCACGCTCAGCAGCAATGTGCTGAACGTGCCGACGCTGTTTTCAGTGTTGCCGACATTTGTGCCACCCACATTGCTGAAACGAACTTCCAGCCTGTCTGCCCACTCCGAACCGGAAGCAGTACGGGTAACGAAGCTCAAGGTATCGCCGTTATTGTAGGTACCGCTCGGCAGGATCAGCCATGTGCTGATCGGGCCTGCCAGGTCCACCGAATTGTAGTTCGCTGCCAGGTATGAATCGGGCGCGCCTTCATAAGCATCGAATACTTCGGTGCTGCCTTGATACCAGCTGGTAGCGCCCACCGGGTTACTGAGATTGTTAATGGTCCAGCCGGCAGGGACACCACTATCGAAATTTTCGGTCAATGCATCGGCCGATGCAACGCCGCTGAAGCCGAGGGAAAATGCCAGTGCAATTGGAAGCAAAGCGGATTTGAAAGAAACAGCCATCGAGGATCTCCATCAAAGGGTTGAGGTGACGTTGTTGCAACAGCTGAAGTTAAAGTAACACTGCCGTTAAATTAAAGTAAAGATAAAAAATAAACTTTATAAATGCGTTTCATGCGCCGGACTGAAAGCCGGCACATTCCAGCGTCACGAATAACAAGGCGCGAATGGTTGCCTGCTCAACAGTAAAGCGCAAACCCGGAATGACGCGGCGAGTTGCCACGGCAGTCGTGCACAAAATTTTCGTTAGCTCGGCCGTATGCCTGCGATACTTTTATCTGAAAATGGCGGTAGATTGTGGGAGGGCCGAACTTAATTCGGAAAGCCGAAGTGAAGCGTCTTCGTGGATTTGTCGTCCGCTGCCAGAGCGGGGGCAGCATCAAATATGAAATTTTGATATGAAATTAACTTCATTACTGAGGTTGATGCTTGCTACCAAGACTGTGAGTCATGTGGTAAAAAACATTCAGCTAGCCTCCGTCGCAAGTGGATATAACGGCCGGGCCGAAGGTGTTTTGCGACTTGCATTACTGTAGCCGAAAAGCGTTGTTTCGCTTTCAGTGTTCTTTTTAAACTATCCCGTCAGTGCATATGCTCTGAAAGCAAGGGAAATCGTCGCTCGTGCGATCCTCGCGAGCCGGGCACGACACTAGCAGCGCCAAGGCCTGCCTGCGAGGCGCTCGATTCGCCCTTTGCACATGGGCATAGCGATTCGCATGCGCAAAGCGGTATCGACAAAGTGCAGGGCTTACGTTGAAGCCCTAGCCATCAGCTCGACCGCAGGCCGGCACTGGTCGGCACAGGTTTGCGATATCATTCGCGCAAATATCGTACCCTTCAGTATGCGCGAACATAATTCCAGCCCGCCGTCCGGCCAGCCAGACGCGACTATTCCTCCAGTGCTTCCCGCCTCCGATATGGCCAAGGCGGCCGACGCTGCATGCAGTCAGCCGATACAGGCCGACGAATCGACCGAGGGCCGTTTTCCGCCTCCGTCGGATGGCGGGGCGCTGAGTCGACTCCTGGATGAAAAGTGGCCGCGGCGCATGCTCTGGGTGTTCATCGGCCTGGCGGTGATGATGATCGGCGCAGCCGCGATCATGATGGTGCGTGTGCTGCAGGACGAACACGCACTGCGCAACGTCGCGCGGGCAACGCTCAATCCAACCGCCGTTCGAGGCGCCATGCCTGTGGACGGGCCAGCGGCATCGCCGCCTTCCATGGCCGGTGCAATGCCGTCTTCTGGCGAAGGGCAGTATCCCGCGGCGAACAGCGCCACAGTTCCACTGCCCGCATCAGCCACCGGAGGCGCAAGCAACATCGCGCCCGTGCCGTCTCCGTATGGCAATCCGGCATCAGGCCCGCAACCGATGCCGCCAGCGCAGAAGGAAATGGCGGCGATCGGAGAGGAGTCGCCGGGAGGGAGGGGCGGAACCGCTGACGCAACTGGAGAAGCCGGCAAGCAGGGCGGCGTGGCGGACGATCACGAAGGCAATGGCCGCGAACGGGCGCGCGCCACCAGCACCGCCAGGACACAGGCGCATGCCAGGAGGAATACCGCGGCACAGGCCGCCGGCAGCGACGAAACGCCCCGTCGCGCCAGCGTGGAAAAACGGGCCGCACGGCCCGACGATACGTTCAGGCGCTGCCCGCCTCTCGGCGCGAAAGGGGCCGTAACGTGCCGCGTGCACATCTGCAATGGCGGCGCCGGCAAGGAACGGGCATGCAGGCCCTATCTCGAACACCGGCCCTGAGAGGTGTCAGGCGCGGCGTCAGGTGCGGCGCCGTGCCAGCATGGCCACCACGCCCAGGCCGGCCAGCAGCAGCCCCCAGGTGGCCGGTTCCGGGACCGGCGAGGTGAACGACAGCGAGATGTCGAGCGAGGCATCTCGCAACGCATTGCCGGTTGCCAGCAGCGTATAGGTACCCGGACCCAGGGTGCCCAGGAAACTCGAATGCGCAAAGCCGCCGAGCACGCCGGTGAAGTTGTCGCTGGCCACCACGGTCGTCGAGGCGTCGAGGATATCGATGTTGACGCCCACGAGACGCGGCCCCTGGCCGTCGGCGGTATCGATGATCCATCCGGCCAGGCCGGTGAAGTCTGTCTCGGCGCTCAAGGTAAACGTGGTGCTCTGGGTGAGGCTTCCTTGCTGGGTGGCGAACGTGTCGACGAACAGGCTGTCGCCGCCACCGAGAGGCGTTGTCACGACGGCACTGGCCGCCAGGTTGCCGTAATGGACGGTTTGGGTTTCTGCGAGGGCGGGTTGGGCCAGCAGCGCGGCAAGCGCGGCGGCGCCGGCCCATGCGGTCAGGGCAGATCGGGGCATGATGACTCCTGGTTCAGTTTAAATGGACAAGGTTGTATGCAGGGTCAAGTCGCATGCACAACGAATGAGCACAACGATCGAACACAACGATTGCGCTCCAAGGATTGGGCACAAGGATTGGGCACAAGGATTGGGCACAACGTCATGCACAAGGGTTGAGCACGCTTCTTGACAAACCAAAACAGCCGCGGCGCCGCGCTAACTCCAGCGTAGACGCGGCGACTGTTTTGTCAACCTTGCAAACTGATATTTTTAACAGGAGCCCCGCGGATTGTTGCAATACCGGTCCACGCCGTGACGGGGTAACCGCCGCGCCGGTCAGTGCGCGCCGGCCCTGCGCACCAGCACATCGATCGATTTCGCCGCCGGCACCTTGCTTTCCAGCGCGTGGTGCCAGATCGGAATCAGCGGATTGCACTCGGGATAGTAGCCGGCCACGCACCCTTCCGGTACGTTGTAGCCCACCACCCGCAGACCGTGTACATTGCGTGGCGCATCGTCGCTGACGGCGGTGGCAACGTCCACCAGATCGCCTTCGGCCAGCTGCAGGCGCGCCATGTCGGCCGGTGCCATGAACAGCACCATGCGGCTGCCGCTCACGCCGCGGAACCGATCCTCGTTGCTGTAGATCGTGGTGTTGAACTGGCCGTCGCTGCGTACCGTGAACAGGCGCAGCGCCGCCGGGTCCGGGCTGTCCGAGTCCGGATCCACCTGCAACGACTCGGGCACCGTGAATTCGGCGCGCTTGCTGGGTGTGTCCCACACCCGTTCCGCGGCGCCCAGCGGCTTGCGGAAGCCGCCGGGCGTCCACATCCGTTCGTTGAAATCGCGGAAGATCGACGGGAAGGTGGTTTCGATGGCATCGCGGATGCGGCTGTAGTCCGCCACCCAGGCATCCCAGTCCACCTTCGGATTCGGCGCCAGCGTGGCCTTGGCCAGGCCGGCCACGATGGCCGGTTCCGACAGCAGCGTGGTGGCGGCCGGCTCGGCCATGCCGCGCGAGCCGTGCATGTACGCCGTGCTGTCCTCGATCGACACCGACTGCGGAATGCCCCGCTGGCGGTCGATCTCGATGCGCCCGAGGCAGGGCAGGATATACGACGCCTTGCCGTGGATGACATGGTTGCGGTTCAGCTTGGTGGAGACCTGTACCGTCAGCGGCAACTGGCGCCAGGCCGCTTCCATGCGCACGGTGTCCGGCACGGCGCGCACGAAATTACCGCCAAGCGCGATGAATGCCGGTACCTTGCCCGCCAAAATCGCTTCGCACGCTTCCACCGTGTTCATGCCCGGCTTGCGGGGCGGCTCGAAACCGTATTGCTCCTTCAGCTTGTCGAGTGGCGCCAGTTCCGGCTTCTCGGTAATGCCGACCGTGCGCTGGCCCTGCACGTTCGAGTGCCCGCGCACCGGGCAAATGCCGGCACCCGGCTTGCCGATGTTTCCGCGCATTAGCAGGAAGTTGACCAGCATCGTCACGTTCTGCACGCCGTGGCGGTGCTGGGTCAGCCCCATGCCGTATACCCCCATGACCGCGGCCGACTTGCAGTACACGTCCGCCGCAGCCTCGATCGCTTCGCGCAGCAGGCCCGATTCGGCCTCGATGCTCGCCCACGAGCAGGCCCGCACGGACGCCTCGAATGCCTCGAAGCCATGCGTGTGTTCCTGCAGGAAAGGCATGTCCAGTACCCGTTGCGCCCCGCCGGCCCGGGCCTCGTCGTCCTGCGCCAGCACCGCCTTGCACAGCCCCATCAGCACTGCCGCGTCGCCGCCCGCTTTCAGCTGGTGGTACTGGGTACTGATCGGTGTTTCCTGGCCGGTCAGCATCTCGACCGGCGACTGCGGGTTGGTGAAACTGACCAGGCCACGCTCGCGCAGCGGATTGAACGTGATGATCTGCACGCCCCGTTTGCGCGCTTCCTGCAACTGGTGCAGCATGCGCGGGCTATTCACGCCCACGTTCTGGCCAAAGAAAAAGATGCAGTCGGTGTGCTCGAAATCGTTCAGGGCCACGGTGCCGACCGCAACGCCAATGGTCTTCTTCAGTCCGACGGAAGTGCTTTCATGGCACATATTCGAGCTGTCCGGC
>DASVVD010000566.1:0-3288 GCA_036386715.1 Pseudoduganella sp. | reverse complement strand
GTGGCCAACCACGGCGCCGCGACCGAGGTGCGGGCCGCAACCGAGATCTACGCGCTCGATGCGGCCGGCCGGCGCACCGGCCAGCCGGTGGCGCGCAAGGAAGCTTCGGCCCCTGCCAAGGCGGCCGCGGATGCCGAGGTCCAGCTGAGCCAGTCCCTGGCGGTGGCCAATCCGCGCCTGTGGAGCACCGGCAGCCCGCAGCGCTACGTTGCCGTGACCACGATCACAAACGGGGGGCGCGTGGTCGACACCGTTGAAACACCGTTCGGCATCCGTACCATCGCCTTCGACGCGCAGCGCGGTTTCCTGCTGAACGGCAGCCGCCTGTCGATCAACGGCGTCTGCCAGCACCACGACCTGGGCGCGCTCGGTTCGGCGATCAATGTGCGGGCGCTCGAGCGCCAGCTGGAAATCCTGCGCGAGATGGGCGTGAACGCGATCCGCACCAGCCACAACCCGCCGGCGCCGGAGCTGCTGGAACTGACCGACCGCATGGGCTTCGTGGTGGTGGCGGAGGCGTTCGACATGTGGGGCATGCAGAAAACGCCGAACGACTATCACCGGCACTTCAAGGAATGGCACGAGAAGGACCTGCGTGCGATGATCCGGCGCGACCGCAACCACCCCAGCGTGATTGCCTGGAGCATCGGCAACGAGATCGTCGAGCAGGGCCACAGCGAAGGCTGGAAGGTGGCGGCGCACCTGTCCGAGATCGCCCGCGGCGAGGACCGCACCCGGCCGACGACAGCCGCCTACAACCACGTGGGCTCGGCCTACAACGGGTTCCAGAACGCGGTCGACGTGTTCGGCTACAACTACAAGCCGCAGGAGTACCGCAAGTTCCACGACCACGCGCCGCACATTCCGCTACTCGGCAGCGAGACCGCGTCCACCGTCAGCTCGCGTGGCGAGTATTTCTTCCCGGTCAGCGACGACCAGGCCAGGGGGCTGGCCAATTTCCAGGTCAGCAGCTACGACCTGACCGCACCGCCATGGGCATCGCCGCCGGATACCGAGTTTCGCGGCCAGGACGACAACCCGTTCGTTGCTGGCGAATTCGTATGGACCGGCTTCGACTACCTGGGCGAACCCACGCCCTACAACCGCGATACGACGAACCTGCTGAACTTCACCGACCCGGCGCAGCAGCAGCGCATGGCCGAGGAACTGGACAAGCTGAGGAAGATCGCCGTGCCATCGCGCAGCTCGTACTTCGGCATCGTCGACCTGGCCGGTTTTAAAAAGGACCGATTCTGGCTGTACCAGGCGCGCTGGCGCCCGGAACTGCCGATGGCGCACCTGCTGCCGCACTGGAACTGGCCGGAGCGCGTGGGCCAGGTAACGCCGGTGCACCTGTATACGTCCGGCGACGAAGCGGAGCTGTTCCTGAACGGCAAGTCACTCGGCCGCAAGAAGCGCGGCCCGCGCGAATACCGCTTGCGCTGGGACGACGTGGTCTACCAGCCGGGCACCTTGCGCGCGGTGGCCTACAAGGACGGCAAGCCGTGGGCCGAGGATACCGTGCGCACCACCGGCGCGGCCGCGAAGCTGCTGCTGTCGGCCGACCGTTCCGCCCTGCGGGCCGATGGCGACGACCTCTCGTTCGTGACCGTGACGATCGCCGACAAGGATGGCCAGCCGGTGCCGCGTACGGCGAACCGCGTGACCTTCAGGCTGACCGGGCCGGGCGAGATCATCGCCACCGACAACGGCGACCCGACCAGCTTCGAATCGTTCCAGTCGCCGCAGCGCAATGCCTTCAACGGCCTGGCGCTGGCGATCGTGCGCACGCGCCCCGGGCAGGCCGGCAAGCTGGTGCTGACCGCCACCGCGGAAGGGCTTGGAAGTGCGAAGGTCACGCTGGAGAGCAAGGCACCCTGAGCGTTGCGGTGCGTGCGCGCTGCCTGCGGTGTCATTTTTGCCCATAGGCGTCGCGCAGCGCGCGCAGCGCCAGACCGATCAGGTCTCCGGCCGTCAACCCGGCATGCAGCTGGGTGGCGTTGCCGTAGGCGATATCCATCACCAGGGCGCCGAGCTGCAGCACCGGCACGGGCGAGCGGCCTTGGGGGAATATCCTGA
Organism: Pseudoduganella sp.; assembly: GCA_036386715.1. Classification (GTDB taxonomy): domain Bacteria; phylum Pseudomonadota; class Gammaproteobacteria; order Burkholderiales; family Burkholderiaceae_D; genus Rugamonas. The sequence goes on along the minus strand of DASVVD010000566.1, from coordinate 1,209 downwards.
CGAGCCGCGAGCCCACCTGGTGCCACTCGTCGTCGAACATCTGCGTGTGCCGTGCCGCCACCGCGGGATCGGCGCGGGCCAGCCGGGCCATGTCCACCACCAGCAGGCGCAGGTCCGGTTCGTGCAGCAAGCCATCGGCCCAGGCACAGACGGTGGCGATGATCGCTGCCGCATCGGGCGCCGCGTCGAGACGCCGGCACAGTTCGTCCGCCTGCCCCAGCGCGTAGAAATCGAACATGGCAAAGAACAGTTCGTCCTTCGAGGCGAAGTTCGAGTACATCGCCCCCTTCGAGTACCCCGCCTCTTCGGCGATGCGGTCGATCGACGCCCCCGCATAGCCTTCGCGTGTAAACACCACCGCGGCCGAGGCCAGCAGGCGTTCGCGCGTGCGGGCGCGGCTCTGTTCGCGCGTCAGCCGGGCCGGCCTGGCGAAGGGAATGTCGTCTGTCGTGCTCATGGTCCTGTCTGGTTCGATGCTTCGGCCCCGTTTCAGCTTTCCCGGCAGATGACGGTCGGCGTGACGGACATGCCCACTTTCAGCAGCTGCGCGGCGCGCTGGCCCGGATCGATGACGATCTTGACCGGCAGGCGCTGCACGACCTTGGTGAAATTGCCGGTGGCATTGTCGGGCGCGATCGGCGAGAACGACACGCTGCTGGCGGGCGCAATGCTTGTCACATGGCCGGTCAGCGTGGTACCCGGCAGCATGTCGACCGCGATTGTAACGCGCTGCCCGGCGCGCATCCCGGCCAGCTGCGTCTCGCGGAAGTTCGCCTCGATGTACGCCTGCTGCAGCGGCACGATGGCCAGCAGCGCCGATCCGACCTGCGCATAGGCGCCGACGCGCACTGCGCGCTGGCCGACGATGCCGTCCACCGGCGCCTCGATGCGCGTGTACGACAGGTTCAGTTCCGCCGCGGCCAGCGCCGCCTTGGCCCGCGCGATCTGGGCCTCGGCCTGCGCGACCTGGGCGCCCAGCACGTCGAGCTGCTGCCTTGCCGCGGCCAGCGTGGCCACGTCCGCCGCGTGGTTGGCGGCGGCGGCATCGGTCTGCGACTCGGCCTGCTGGCGGTCCTGCACCGATGCCGAACCGTCCGATGCAAGGTCGCGGTAGCGCTCCGCGTTGGCTTTCGCATATTTCAGCGTGGCCGCGCCGGCATCGATCGCCGCGCCGGCACGCCGGATCGTGCTGCCCTGCTGGGCCAGCGC
>DASVVD010000565.1:0-3286 GCA_036386715.1 Pseudoduganella sp. | reverse complement strand
CTCAGGCTGCCGAAGCTGCTGCGGATATCGCTGCGCACCACGCCGCTTTGCGTGAGCACGTTGACCACGCCGCTGCCGTTGCTGTTGGTGCCGTCGGCCGGGTATGGGCCGCCGGTTTCCTCCGGGATCACCGAGCAGCTGCCCGATGTGGTCGTGGTCGTGGTGCCGGTAGTGCCGGTGGGGGTGGTACCGGTGGTGCCGGTAGTGGTCGTGCCGGTCGAGGTCGTACCGGTGCTCGTGCTGGCTGAGGTATCGGAAGAGCCGCCGCATCCGAGGATGGGCAGCGATGCCGCGCTGGCCAGCAGCCAGCGCAGCGACTGGCGCCGGCCGGTGGTGGTGTTCAGCATCGTTTGCAGGTCTTCTTCGAGGCTGTGCCCGTGATGTGCCATGGCTTGCTCCTGTTGTCTCGTTATCGGTTGGTAATGGCGTATCTGATGCCGGCATTCGGTGCCACGAATGCCGGCGCGGACGGCGGGCTGGCGGTCCTGCCGCCCATCGTGCTTGCTGGATGTCTTACTGGGTGTCGGGACGCCCGGCACCCGGCCCGCCTTCGCGGCCCGGCTCGCCGCGTGGCGGACGGCCTTCGCGGCGCTCGTCCAGCGACTTGCGCTGCTCGGCGGTCAGCACGGCCAGCACCTTCTGCTCGGTGCGCAGGTGCGACAGGGTGATGTTCGCGTCGGCCTGGGCGGCGGCCTGGGCCAGCTTGACGGCGGCCGCATCGTCGTACTTCGCGGCGCGGTGCAGTGCGAACAGGGCGCGGTCGGCCTTGTCGCGTGCCTTGCCCTGCTCGCGCAGGTACGGCACCTGGCCGTGCACGATGGTGAAGACCTTGTCCTGCTGCGCTTCGCTCAGCTCGATGCCGCGCAGATAGGGTGGCACGCCGTCGAAGCCGGGGCCGAAACCAGGGCCGGAGTCCGGACCCGGGCCACGGCCAGCGCCATGGCCTGGCGCGTCGCCACGCGGGCCGTCATGGTCGTCGGCGTGGATGGCCGGGCCGGGGCCACGGCGGTCGGGGCGGGGGCCGTGGGGGGCGCCGTCCGGCGCTTCGTCGCCGGCGCTGTCCGCCATTGCCGCCAGCGGCAGGGCCAGCACGGCGGCGAGCAGGAATCGTTGCAGGTTATTGGTGTTTTTCATCAGCGGTCCTTGTCATGAGCGGTTCTGGTACAGTCGAACCGCCATTCTCTTGCCGGCCCGTGTAAAGCGCGGTCAGGGGGGCGTAAATCGGTGTAAAGACGCCCCTGTAAAAGCGCGTAAAACGACACTGCCCACCAGCGGCCGCCTGCTATGATGGCCGCATTTTGTAGACTGAAGATGGCGTGATGAACAAGGTTTTGCTGATAGACGACGATGTCGAGCTGGTTGCGATGTTCCAGGAATACCTGGAGCAGGAAGGCTTCGAGGTAAAAACGGCGCACGACGGTGAAGCCGGCACGGCTGCCGCGCTGACGGGCCAGTATGCGATCGCGATCCTCGACGTGATGATGCCGCGCATGAACGGCCTGGAAACGCTGCGCCGCATCCGCGCCGCGAGCAAGATGCCGATCCTGATGCTCACCGCGCGCGGCGACGATACCGACCGCATCGTGGGCCTGGAACTGGGCGCCGACGATTACGTGACCAAGCCCTGCACGCCGCGCGAGCTGACGGCGCGCATCCGCGCGATCCTGCGCCGCACCGCCGGCACGCCGATGGACCAGCTGGCTTCGGCCCCGCTGGTCGTCGGCCAGCTGACGATGTGGCCGGAACAGCGCCGCGCCACCTGGGCCGGCGCCACGCTGGAGCTGACCAGCACCGAATTCAACCTGCTCGAGGTGCTGGCCCGCCACGCCGGCAAGCCGGTCAGCAAGAACATCCTGTCCGAACAGGGCCTGGGCCGGCCGATGGCGCGCTTCGACCGCAATATCGACGTGCACCTGTCCAGCCTGCGCCACAAGCTGGGCACGCTGGCCGACGGCCGCTCGTGCCTGCAGACCGTCTACCGCATGGGTTACCAGCTGATCAAGGATTGACGTGGGCCGCCTGTTCTGGAAGTTCTTCCTGTCGATCCTGCTGGCCCAGGTGGCCGCCACGGTGGGCATCGGCGGCGCGCTCTGGCTGAAGAACCGTGCCGCCGAACAGGACAGGCGCCCCGCCATCGATGTCAGCCCGCCGGCCGCGATGGCGATCGAATCGGCGGCCGCCACGCTGGAATTCGGCGGGCCGCAGGCGCTGGCCCGGCTGCTGGAGAACATGGACCGCCACCGTGTGTTCGCCGTGGACGACCTGGGCAAGGAAATGCTCGGCCGTATCGTCAACCCGGTGCAGGCGGCGGCGGCGCGCGCGGTGCTCGACAAGGGCGATACCCGGGTGGTGCGCCGCGTGACGCTGCCGACCGGCCGGCACTACCTGCTGTTCCTGCCGGCCCAGGAGCGCATCGGCGGCATGAACGCGACCGACGCGCGGCCCCTGCTGGCCGGCGCCGGCATGCCCATGCTCGACATGCGGGGCCAGCCCGGTGCCGGGCCGCGGCCCGGCAGCGGGCCCTTCGGCGGCCCTGGCGGCAGCAATTTCGCGGGCAGCAATGCCGCCCCCGGCGGCGCGGCGCCAGGATCCGCCGGCAACGCGCCCGGCGGCAATCCGGTGTTCCGCTTCGATAATGGCCCGGGCCCGATGGGGCCCGACGGCCCGCGTGGCCGCTTCGAGCCGTTGACCCCGTTCATTCCGCTGGCCGCCGCGCTGGCGGCCAGCCTGCTGTTCGCCGCGCTGCTGGCCTGGTATTTCGCGCGCCCGATCCGCTCGCTGCGGCTGGCGTTCGAGGCCGCGTCGCAAGGCGACCTCGCGCCCCGCTTTGCCACTGCCGGCAAGGGCCGCAGCGACGAGCTGATCGACCTGGGCCGCGATTTCGACCGCATGACGGCGCGCCTGCGCAACCTGATGGATGGCCAGCGCCGCCTGCTGCACGACGTGTCGCACGAGCTGCGCTCGCCGCTGGCGCGCATGCAGGCGGCCATCGGCCTGGCGCATCAGAACCCGGCGCGGATGCCGGCATCGTTCGAGCGCATCGAACGCGAAAGCATCCGCATGGACAAGCTGGTGGACGAACTGCTGACGCTGTCGCGCCTCGAGGCCGGCGCGCTGTCCGGCTCGCGCGAAGAGATCGACGTGGCCGAACTGCTGCACGGGATCGTCGGCGATGCCCAGTTCGAGGCCGCCACGCAGGGCCGCACGGTGGCGGCGCGCGGCAGCGCCGACGTGGTGCTGCTCGGCCAGCCGGACCTGCTGGCGCGCGCCATCGAGAACGTGGTGC
>DASVVD010000564.1:0-3817 GCA_036386715.1 Pseudoduganella sp. | reverse complement strand
GCGATCAATGGCACTGCCGAGATCGGTCTCGCGGTAGCCGCCACCACGTTCTCGATCATGGCCGTGTTCATCCCGGTGGCATTCATGCCGGGCATTACCGGTGAATGGTTCCGCCCGTTCGCACTGACCGTGACCGCATCGGTTGCCGTGTCGCTGTTCATTTCATTCACGCTCGACCCGATGCTGTCGGCCTACTGGGGCGACCCGCCGGGCCATCACGATGCGCCGCGCAAGGGCTTTGAAAAGCTGCTGCAGCGCTTCAACACCTGGTTCGACCACCAGGCCGACCGCTACGGCAACGTGATTGCATGGGCGCTGCATCACCGCCGCTGGATGGCTGCCATCGCCATCGCCAGCTTCGTCGTTGCAATAGGGCTGCAAGCCAAGTTTGGCGGTGCCAGCTTCGTGCCGTCGTCCGACTTCGGCACCATCGCGATCGACGTGCGCACGCCTTCCTCGAGCAGCCTGGAATACTCGAAGCTGAAGGTCATGAAGGCGGCCGAGATGGCGCATGCCTTGCCCGAAACGGAAGAGACGAACAGCAATGTGAACCTGACCGGCGGCCGCGTTTACGTCAAGATCGGCAAGAAGAACGAGCGCAAGCGTTCCGCTGTCGAGGTGGCTGCGGAATTGCGCGAAAAGTTGGGGCAACTGGTGGGTGCCGAATACACGGTGCTCGACGACTTGTCCAATGGCGCCCGCAAGCCGGTGCAGATCGAGTTCATGGGCGAGGATTCGCGCAAGCTGATGGAACTGACGAACCGCTTCATGGACGAGCTGAAGAAAGTACCGGGCGCGGTCGATGTCAGCCTGTCCGAGCAGGATCCGAAGGACGAGTTGCAGATCGAGCTGAACCGTGGCTTGGCCAATTCGATGGGCATCGGCGCAGGCGATGCGGCTTCCGCGCTGCGGGTCGCGTTCGCCGGCATCGAGGTGGGCGACTGGGTCGACCCCACCGGCGAAACGCGCGATGTGGCCGTGCGCCTGGCGCCGGAGGACCGTACCAACGCGGAAAACATCGAGCGCCTGCCGATTGCCGTGTCCGGCACAAACCAGATGGTGCCGCTGGACCAGATCGCCACGATCACAATGGGCAAGGGCCCCGCCAAGATCACGCACAAGGATGGCAAGCGCGTGATTTCCGTGTCGGCGAACGTGCAGGGCCGTTCGCCGGGTGAAGTGACGGCCGATGCGATGGCACTGGCCAAGAACATGGACTTCCCGCCTGGTTACGGCCTGGCGGTGGCCGGCTCGGGCAAGGACATGCAGGAAGTGTTCAGCGAGATGGGCATCGCGCTGGTGTCCGGCATCGGCCTGATGTACCTGATCCTGGTGATGCAGTTCGGTTCGTTCACGGCGCCGCTGGCGGTGATGCTGTCGCTGCCCCTGTCGCTGATCGGCGTGGTAGTCGCGCTGCTGCTGACCAAAGGGACCATCAACCTGATGAGCCTGATCGGGGTGATCATGCTGATGGGCCTGGTGGCGAAGAACGCGATCCTGTTGCTGGACGCGGCCCGCAAGCGCGAAGAGGAGGGCTACGGCCGCGAGGATGCACTGATGTATGCCGGCCGCATGCGCCTGCGGCCGATCCTGATGACGACATTCGCGCTGATCGCCGGCATGCTGCCGGTGGCGATCGGCCACGGCGAAGGCGGCGAGTTCTACCGTCCGCTGGCCGTGTCGATCATTGGCGGCACCATTACCTCCACGTTCCTGACGCTGCTGATGGTGCCCACGTTCTACGACAGCATCGAAATCACCCGCGACCGCATGTTCGCCAAGTTCGGCCGCCGCGCGCAGCGCTGGAACACGTTCACGGCCGGCGTGCTGACGTTCATCGAAGCCATCCTGGCACTGACCTTCGTGCGCCTGGTCTACCGCCTGGTCATGAAGGGCGTGCACAAGATCACCGGCCGCGGCAACAAGCCGCCGCCACCGATGGCCGAAGCCGCCTGATCGTTCCGTCTTCTCCGTTGGGGCCGCCACAAGCGGCCCCTTTTTTTATGGCACCGGCAAATGTTTCCCAAAAACGGGGTCTGACCCCGGGTTTAGGAAATGTTGCCGAAATTGGGGGCAGCCGGAATGCCGGAGCGCCGGTTTTGAGTAATGTTGCCAAATATCGGGTGCAACGGCCACTGCGGCTGAGCGGGCATTTGCCGATTTTGACCGGGACATTTTTGAATGCAAAATGGATGATCTGTCTAGCGGATTCGTCAATCAAATTGTTACGAAAACTGATTTGATACATGTTGCAGTGCGGAAAACGAACGCTCGTATCAAAATTTTCCTTAGTGTAGTATTCTCGCCTCCGCAACCCCAGAAGTTAGAGGGGAGCAATTATTCGAATGGCAAGAATAGACAGCGAGACTACCTTGAACAAAAAATACCTGACCCTGATCGTTGCGGCCGCCATGGCGACCGTGTCTGCGACTGCCGGCGCATCCGGCTACCGTTTCGGCTCGCAAAGCGTATCGTCGCAAGGCTCGGCCGAGGCCAATGGCGCCGAGGCGGCCGATGCCTCCACCGTGTTTGCCAACCCGGCCGGCCTGTCGCGCCTGGAAGGCCGCCAGCTCATGGGTGGCGTGACCGCACTGGTGCCGCATTCCACCTATTCGGACAGCGGCTCGACCCGCTTCACGGGCACCAGCACCGGTGGCCAGAAGCTGCAGGACGACTATGCGCCCAAAGCCGTGGCGGCCCCTTCGCTGTACTACAGCCAGAAGATCAACGACCAATGGACCGCCGGCTTCGGCATGTTCGTGCCTTACGGCGCCAACCTGGCCTATGACTGGGACTGGGCCGGCCGCTATGCGCTGACCAACCTGAAGCTGACCGCCATCGCGCTGAACCCGTCGGCCTCGTTCAAGATCAACGAGCGCCACTCGATCGGCTTCGGCGTGACCGCCGAATTCATGAAGGCCAGCCTGGGCCAGATGGTTGACGTGCCGGGCTCGGTTGCCGCGTCGCAGGCCGCCGGCACCGGCGCGGCGCTGGTCCGCCAGATCGTCGCACTGGGCGGCAACCCGGCCGCGCTGCGCTCGATCGGCGATGGCCGCGCCGAAGTCGAGGGCAAGGACTGGGGCTACGGCTTCAACATCGGCTACCTGTACCAGCCGGCAGCGGGCACCCGCTTCGGCATCGCCTACCGTTCGCACATCGACCACAACCTGGGCGGCGGTGCCGACTGGGACTTCTCCAACGTCACAAGCGACCGCGTCGTGAACGGCGTCATCGAGGCCGCTTCGCACCATGAAGACTCCGCCGCGCTGGTGAAACTGCGCACGCCGGAGACGCTGTCGGTCAACGGCTACCACGAGTTCGATGCCCAGTGGGCCGGCATGTTCGACGTGACCTGGACGCGCAACTCGCGCATGCAGAACATCAATATCCAGTTCCTCGACACCGACAACGGCGACCTGGTGATCCGCCAGCAGTGGAAGAACACGGTGCGCGTGGCGCTGGGTGCGAACTACAAGCTGAACGACCGCGTGCTGCTGCGCGCCGGTATTGCGCACGACGAGGCGCCGGTGCGCAGCGATGCACTGCGCCACGCAGCGCTGCCCGATTCGGACCGCAACCAGCTGTCGTTCGGCGCGAACTGGAAGCTGACGCCGAACTCGTCGGTCGACGTGGCCTACACCTACCTGGACTTCAAGGATGCCGGCAGCACCTACAAGAACGATTGCCGTCCGGGCCTGCTGACCTGCACGGGCAATGGCGAAACCACCCGCGGCACGTGGACGACCCATATGAGCCTGGTTGGCCTGTCGTACAACTACAAGTTCTGATGTTGGCGGGCTCGCACGTCGAGCCCATC